>CAYOHG010000577.1:0-2375 GCA_964403685.1 uncultured Planctomycetales bacterium | reverse complement strand
TTCGCGAACTTCGTCTCCGGCCTGATCATCCTGTTCGAGCGGCCGGTGCGGCTGGGCGACACCGTCACGATCGGGAGCGTGTCGGGCACGGTCTCGCGCATCCGCATCCGCTCGACCACCATCACCGACTGGGACCGCAAGGAACTGATCATCCCCAACAAGGAATTCGTCACCGGGCAGATCGTCAACTGGACGCTGAGCGACACGCTGCTGCGGCTGGTCATTCCCATCGGCGTGGCGTACGGCTCGGATGTCGAGCGCGTGCGGCGCGCGCTGCTGGAGGTCGCCCGGCGCAATCGCCGGGTGGTGGACGACCCGCGCCCGCGGGCTTTCTTCACCGCGCTGGGCGCCAGCACGCTGGACTTCGAACTGCGCGTATTCGTGCAGGACGTGGACGACTGGCTGATCGCGCGCGACGAGCTGCTGGGCGGCATCGTCGAGGCGTTCCGCGCCGCGAAGATCGACGTCGCATTCCCGCAGCGCGACGTGCACCTGCGCATCAGCCAGGCGCTTCCGCTGATGATCCAGCAGAACGCACCGGCGACGCGGGCAAGCGACGACGACGCGGACCCCGTGGCGGCCGCAGAGGACGACGGCGCGGGCGACAAGACCACCTCGCAGAGCGATCGTCCGCGGCCGCCGGCGCCCTCGAGGTCGGGCTGATGCGCTGGCTGGGGTGGATGGTCGACGTGGCCCGCGAGCAGGCGCCGTCACGGGCACAGCTTGCGGACTGGCTCGAACGATCGGCGGCGGCGGGTTTCACCGCGCTGGGGCTGTATCTCGAACATCGCTTCGCCTACCGCGTCGCACCCTGGGCCAGGCCCGCCGGTGCCCTGACGCCTGACGATATCCACTGGCTCGCGGGGCACGCGCGGCGGCTGCGCATCCGGCTCATTCCTTTTCTGAACACGCTTGGGCACATGGAGGGCTTCCTTCGCGCCGACGGCGGGCAGTGGCTGGCCGAGGAGCTGGGGACCGGATCGCAACAACTCTGTCCGTCGCGACCGGAATGCGTCGCCTTTGTTGAAGGCCTGGTCGACGAAGCGCTGGCGGCCTTCGACGACGAGTGGGTACACCTCGGCGGCGACGAGGCCCGCCAGCTCGGCGCCTGTCCGACGTGTCGACGGCGCGGGATCGAGCTGCGCGACGCTCTGCGGGCCGACGGCGTCGTCGACATCGATGAGCGCGCCGCGCTGTACGGCATGCACGTCGCGTCGCTGTGCCGGCGGGTCGTCGCCGCCGGGCGGCGCCCCTGCCTGTGGGCCGACATGCTGCTGCAACAGCCCGCCGCGCTGCGGCTGCTGCCGCGCGAGACGATCCTGTTCGACTGGCAGTACGAGGGCTCGCCGGCCGCCAGCAGCGCGCGGCTGCGGGATGCGGGCTTCGACGTCATCTGCTGTCCGGCGCTGCACACCTATGATGCCGCGTATTGTTTCCTGCAACGCTCCTTTGAGAACATCGACCAGCACGCGCAGGCCGCCGACGACGTGGGAGCGCTGGGCGTTCTGCTGACGACCTGGGAGTTCGCGTACTTCTCCAACCTGGCCTCGGTCCTGCCGTTGGTCGAAGCTGCCGGCCTGCGGCTCACCCGCGGGCTGGATTGGGGCGCTGCGCTGTTCGCCGCGGGCGGAGAGCCGTTTGCCCGCGCCGCCGAAATCCTCGGTCGCGAAATACCCGCGTCCTCGCGGTTCCTGGCGCCGGGCGGCTGGCGACGCCTGCGCGACGCGCTGGTCATTCGGCAGAATCCGTTCCTGCTCTGGCGGTTCTGGCGCGACGAGGCGCTCGGGGCGATTGGCGATCGCATCCTGGATGACTGTCGGCGCTGTCGCACGCTGTTGGCGGACGACCATCCGCTGAACAGCGCCGTCGAGCTGCACGAAGTTTCCGTTCAGTGGGTGCGCGCGGTCGAGCTTGCGGCCCAGCGCTACACCGCGGGCGCCCTCGACGAATGCCAGCGGCGACTGCACGAGGCCGCCAGCATCCTCGCGCGGCTGCGGCCCTGGTTGCTGGCGATCGCGGCCGGCGGCGGCTCCAGCGTCGACGTCGAGCGGCTCAACGAGTTGATCGGCTTCGTCGGCGTCGTGTGCCAGCGGGTGGAGCGCCTCGTCGACGCCGCCGCCCGCGAATCGGGCGCCCAGCGCGGCTGGCGGCCGGCGTTCGAATCGATCACCGATCGGGGCTACGTCGCCGGCGACATGTCCGGCTGGAGCTGTGGCAGCGGTCTATCGCGGGCCGTTGCGGGTGAGCCCGACGCCGCTCAGCACCGACTTTCGGGTGCTGCCGGCTCATGAACGGCGGCGCACCCATCTGCCAGTTGCCCAACCCGCTCGATCGGCTGTTTTGCGCGCTGGACGCGGCACGCAACCGGTTGGGAC
>CAYOHG010000576.1:0-2384 GCA_964403685.1 uncultured Planctomycetales bacterium | reverse complement strand
GTCGTGAAGCACAGCACGTTGCAGCCGCCGGCGACCTGGCCCGTGGCGGCGACCGGATCGTGTCAACCGACATCCGGAACTGCCCCTCTTGCGACACTGAGAAGTGCCCCCGGTTGATCAGTCCTTTTTCGGCTTGGTCTCTGACGCAGCGGTCTTCTGCAGAAGACCGCTGCGTCGCTTCTCCTTGAGGCGATAGCTGTCGCCGCGGATCGTGAGGACGTGGGCGTGATGCAGCAGGCGATCGAGGATCGCGGTCGCGACAACCGGATCGCCGAACACGGTGTCCCACTCGCCGACGCTGCGGTTCGACGTCACCAGCATCGCGCCCTTCTCGTAACGCCGCGACACGAGCTGGAAGAACAGATGCGCGGCGTTGGGCTCGAACGGCAGGTAGCCCAGCTCGTCGATGATCAGCAGGCGCGGCTTGGCGAACTGCATCAGCCGGTCCTCGAGCCGGCCTTCGGCGTGCCCCTTGGCGAGCTGCGCGACGAGCGCGGTCGCCGGCACGAACAGCGTCGCGTGGCCAGCCATGATCGCCTCCCGCCCGAGCGCGATCGCCAGATGCGTCTTGCCGACACCAGGAGGCCCCAGCAGCAGCACATTCTCGCCGTTGGCGATCCAGCGCCCGGCCGCGAGGTCACGGACCTGCTTCTGGTCGACCGAAGGCTGGGCCGCGAAGTCGAAGCCGGCGAGGTCGCGGACGACCGGGAAGTGCGCGAGCTTCAGCGCCATCTCGATGCGCCGCGCGTCCTTCCTGGCGATCTCGCGCTCGCACAGCAGCGTCAGCGTCTGGCGCATGTCGAGATCGGAACGGGCGGCTTCGTCGAGCAGACTGTCGAGCTGGTCGCGGATGCCGGAGAGCTTCAGTCGGCCGAGCATCTCGGCGAGCCGATCATGATGCGTCGACATCAGAAGCCTCCCCCAACATGCGCCTCGTACTCGGCAAGCGAGCGCAACAGCGCCGGTCGCGGTAGCGCTCGCCGTGGCGGCGGCTCGGTCGTTCCGCTGTTTCGGCGCTCGGTTCCGGCGAGGCCGTCGAAGTGGGCGGGATCGACGATGCGCTGCAGGCGGCCCTCGCAGACCGCATGAACGGCGACCTCGCGGGCGCCATGGAAGATGCGCACGCTCTCGGTCGTGACCGTGACGCGCACGCGCTCACCGACCAGCCGCCAGGGTACGGAGTAAGCGTTGGCGTCGACCTCGACCGAGCAGTCGCCCTGAACGATCCGGGTCAGCTCACGGGCAGCCCGGAACGGCGGGATGCCGTCGATCGACTTGAGCTTGACGGCCTCATCTCGCGCGAAGCGGGCCGCCGGCGCTTCGCCGGTCGTGCCATGGATACGTGCGTCGGCGATATCCCGGGACCAGGCTTCCAGGTGCGCCTCGAACGCCTCCCAGCTTGCGAAGCTGCGGCCGGCGACCGCGTTCTTCTTGACGTATCCGACGCCGTTCTCCGTCTTGCCCTTCGTCCGTGCCCGATACGGGGCGCAAGCACGAGGCCGGAAGCCCCAATGCTTGGCGAAGCCCAGGAGCTTCGGGTTGAAGACCAGCGTCTGCGTCGAGCGGTCATGGTGCTCCACGAGCGCCCGGGCGTTGTCGAACAGGATCTCTTCCGTGATGCCGCCGAACTTCGCGAACGTGCTCTCCAGCCCGTCGAACCAGCTCTCCTGGCGCTCGTGACGGAAGGCACGGACGTGGATGCGGCGCGAGTAGCCCAGGGTAGCGACGAACAGATACGCCCGAACCTTGACGCCGCCGATCTCGACGAGGCGCTCGCCGAAATCGATCTGCATCTGCTTGCCCGGCGGCGTCTCGAACCGCACCGTCGCCCGCGCCTCGGCCGCCAGCTCCTGGCGGTAGCCGGCAACAGCCCGCTCAACCGTGCGCAGGCTCACCGCGATGCCATGCTCCGCGATCAACTCCTGGCGCACGACGTCAGCATTGCCGCGATGCCGCCGGAACCGCTCGCGCAGCCACTCGCCGAGCCCACCCAGCTTACTTGCGCGCTCCGGCTGCCGGAAGGCGACGAAGCCGCCCGCCTCGACGTAGCGCTTAACCGTGTGATGACTGCAGCCGAACTCGCGGCCGATCCGCTTGCAGCCCCAGCCGAGCGCCTTCAGGCGCAGCATCGCCGCCACCTCCTCCGGCGTCTTCATGACCTCCCTCCGCGAACCGTTGGTCCGCAGCGGGCTTCCCGCGATTCGATGCTCGTCCATGAGGCTCCCTCGTCACTCCACGAGGGGGCAGTTCCTCATGTCGTCACGGGGGCAGTTTCTCGTGTCGGGTGACAAGAAACACTGGCCGCTAACCTGATCACTCGCCCGCCAGTTTCGAGGCAGCCTTGGCGTGCGGCATCAAGAACACGCGCAGACCCGCGATCACAA
>CAYOHG010000575.1:0-2386 GCA_964403685.1 uncultured Planctomycetales bacterium | reverse complement strand
GGAGGACGATCCCGCGGATGTCGAGTACCTCGCGCTGCACCATGCCTTCTGCTTTCTGTCCTATCGCATGAGCGAGTTTCAGAAGTACCTCGACGAAGTCATCCGCGAAGAGCCCGGCCGATCGTAAAGCCGGCCGGCCTGGAGCGAAGGCCATGAAACCAATCCATGGGACCATTACTGCGCTGATCACGCCCTTCCACGACGGGCGAATCGACTACCACACGCTCGAAAAGCTGGTCGAGCGACAGATCGAAGCCGGCGTCGACGCCCTCGTCCCCTGTGGGACCACCGGTGAATCGCCCACCCTGCGCGGCGAGGAGCACGACGAGGTCATTGCCTGCGTCATCCGCACCGCTCGCGGCCGCGTGCCCGTCGTCGCCGGCACCGGCACGAACGACACGGCCGAGACCGTGCGGCGTACGCGGCTGGCCGCCGAGATCGGCGCCAGCGCGGCGCTGCTGGTCAACCCGTACTACAACCGTCCGACGCAGTCGGGACTGTCTGAACACTTCGCCCAGGTCGCGCAAGCGGTGCCGATCCCGCTCGTGCTCTACAACATCCCGGGCCGGACGGGCGTCGAGCTGAGCGTCGCAACCATCGCCCGTCTGCACGAGCGATTCCCGCGGATCGTCGCCGTCAAGCACGCCACCGGCCGCGTCGACGATGCCGCCGAGTTGCTGCAGGCTTCGCCCATCGACGTGCTCTCGGGCGATGATCCGCTCACCTGGCCGCTCATGGCGCTGGGGGCGGTGGGGGTCGTCAGCGTGCTGTCGAATCTGGCGCCGCGGTCCGTCAAGCGGCTGACCGATGCGGCGCTAAGCGGCGACCTGGCAGCGGCGCGCGCCGCGCACCGCGTCCTGTTCCCGCTGGCCCGGGCGCTGCTGTCGCTGGAGACCAACCCGATTCCGATCAAGACGGCCATGGCCCTGCGCGGCTTGTGTGCGGAAGAATTCCGCCTGCCGATGACGCCGATCGCGCCGGAAAACCGCGTCCGGCTGGTGGAACTGCTGGAGCGCTGCGTGCTGGACTAATCGTGCCCGGCGAGGCTCGCGGTGCGAGTCTTTAGCCTGTCACAAAGCCCGTGCGGTATCGGCTTCCAGCCGGTCGAATCCGGGGCCCGCGATCGGCCCCTGCTGGAATGGCCGCGGACGGCGGGGTGCCATCATCCTCATCCGAAGCAGACACAGTCTCAGGCGGCTGCGCTCTATTGCCCGCCAGGCCCGCGCCGCCGGCCGCCCGCCGGGTAGTTTCGGACGATCCGCTTGACGTGCCCGCCGCGGTTGTAAGCATACCACATGTTCTCCAGATTGACCGCGTTGGGATCGAACGTGTCGTTGGGGTTGGCCGGCTCGCCGCGCCAGGTCTCGCGCCGCATCAGCCGGTTGTTGAAGCTGCCGTAACCCGGCCCATTGGAAGCCCCAATGAGCTAAACCGCATGCTCCTCATCCTTGCGACGCGCATTTATCCATAAATTGCCCGCATCAAGAGCAGCAAGGCCGCTCAACCACAACGCTGCAAATGGCCAGATCAACCCGACTGCTCTCACAAATGCGATGAACCCTCGGGCGTCCTGGTTCCCGATCCCAAAAAGCCAAATGAGCCACATCGCAAGCGAAATGCATAACAAGCCAGCAAAGCTTACCTCAGGATGCAGTTTCGAGCGATCGAACCGCATCCACCCGACGTGGTAGCAGGCGAGCATGGCCAGGAGTACAGCCGCGGCAAGCAACGCTAGCTGCATGGGCCAAACGGCATTGGCGGCAGCAATCCCTGCTACTGCCAACGCTCCCAGCCACATCCATATAATGCGGATTCTTTGCAACATCGGTTTACCACCTATCCCAGATTTGGTTACAGACGATTGACGCGCCGGTGGCGGCATCAAACTGTGCGACCATCAGCATGAGCCAATCTGAGTTTTTGAAGAGCTCATTCAGCTCAGACTTGGTAAATACACCACCTGCGGCGCCGCCTAGCGCGCCCAGAATGCTGCTGATTGCAATCTGGCCGCTATTCTTTCCCTGAAACCATGCAGCGCCACCGTTGACGATTGCGCCGGCGGCGAATCCGGCTGCCGAGCCGGCCGTGGCTGCGGCGCCGACGAGTGCTCCCGTCGCGCCACCTACCAGCATGTCCCCGATGCTTTGTCCACCAATCAGACCGCCGATCGCGCCTGAGATACCCCCAAGAATAGCGTTGACACCGGCAGCGCTGATTACGCTTACAAAACTCCTGCCAGTAGGGTCCACGCCACACGTCGGCATGTTCAATGCATATGAATAGACCGGAATTCCGCCGCCTACGCCAATCGGATCCCGCTGCACCCACCGTCCGATGTCGGGGCTGTAGTACCGCGCGCCGATGTGCAGCAGGCCGAGGTCGAGCG
>CAYOHG010000574.1:0-2403 GCA_964403685.1 uncultured Planctomycetales bacterium | reverse complement strand
CGCCAAGCTGAATCCCGACATCAACCGACGCATACCACGGCCCCCTGCGGATTCTCCCCGCACGAAACCACGACGCCGAACTGCGTCCGAAACAGACTGAGCTGCGCAGACAGGACACACCGCCGCCAGGGCATGAAAACTACCCTGGAACACTCCGGCAAGAGGCGTGAACGGCGAACGATGTCCCCTCACCCAGGCGAGGCGCTGGAATCCGACGCGAATGCGTAGCGCCCACGCCCGAGCCTCCATAGCCTACTCCGGCACAGGTGCGAAGGCAAGCGCACGCCGCGCCCGCGGGCAGGGGGATCGCGGCCGGGCCGGGCAAGCCAGCGATTCCGGGACGTTCACGCGAAGAACGGCGGTATTCAGACAGTGGCGGGGGCCACGCCGACAGACTCAAGCACGAGCAGCCGCTGCTTGGAGGCCGGCCCCGCCGCGCCGGAGTAGCCGCCGAGTGAGCCGTCGCTCTTGAGCACCCGGTGGCAGGGCACGACGATCGGGCAGCGATTGCGGGCCATCGCCGTGCCGATCGCTCGGGCGGCGCTCGGTCGCCCGATGAACTCGGCCAGCGACTTGTACGAGGCCGTCTGGCCGTAAGGGATTTGCGCACAGGCTTGCCACGCCCGCGTCTCAAATGGCGAAGCACCCGGCCAGTCGAAGTCGACCCGAAACGTCACCGGTTCGGCGGTGAAGTAGCGCAGCAGCGCGTCGGCCAGCGCGGGCAGCAGGCGCTCGTTGGGAGTGGCTTGCGGATGCTCGCGTTGAATCCGCTGCGCACAGAGCGCGCGTGCGTGCACCGGCAGGGTTACGCCGCGAAGCCCGCGCGGGCTGGCCACGATCGCCAGCCAGCCCCAGGCGCTCTCGATTATTCGATACGACTCGCTGTCGCCACCCGGACCGCGGGTGGGGCGACTCGTGCGTGAGTGCGTCACGGGCTGCTACTCCTTTGCTCAGGTGTCCGGCGCGCCTACGCTCGCCGGGCCATCTCACTACGCTCGCCGGCCCATCTTACTACGGTCGTCGGCCCGGCTGCCGCTGCGATTCGGGCAGCTCGCGCAACTTCGCCAGAGCGGCATCCAGCACGGGGTCGCTGCGGTTGGTGAACGCCTCCGCAGGCGCCTCGATCCGGATCGCCGGCTGCACACCGTCGGGCTCGAGCGGTGTACCGTCGGGCTTGCGATCGAGCCAGCGCGGCAGCGTGACCTTGATCCCCGCGGGCAGATCGAGCACGCGCGGATTGCCGCTGCCGCCGGCCGTGCGGTCTCCCAGCGTCGTCACCTGCGGGCACTGCGCCAGCATCAGCGCAAATGACTCAGCGGAACTCATGGTTCGCTGGCCGATCAGGACGACGACCGGAGACTCAAACCGCCAGGGCCCGCGCGGCTCGATGCGACGTTCGTTGGGCGGGCCCAGGTCATCGTGCTTGGGGCCATTGCGATACCTGTGCGTGCTGTAAACGCGCGGCTGATCCACGAAGCGACCGGTGATCCGCTGGGCGAGCGTCTCGTTGCCGCCGCCATTGAATCGCAGGTCGAGGACCAACCCCCACGAGTCGGCCAGCGTCTCCAGCGCCCGGTCAAACGTCTCGGGCAGGTCTTTCGCCTGGAGACGCGGCACGGCGATGTACCCGATGCCGTCGCTGGTGCGCGCCCACAAGACCTCGCGGCGGCTCTCATCGAGTTTTCCGACCGTCGCGGCGACCGCCCGGATATTCGCGTTCAGCGATCGCGGCGGGTCGTAGACCGGTATGTACTCCGCGCCGAGTTGCACGGAAACATGCAGGTCGTTCAGCGGTCGCAGCAGATCGGCGATTACCGCCGCTACGTCGTAGGCGTTCCGAGCCTGCGCTGCGGCGGGCCGCAGTTTCTCACGCTGGGCGGCCCAGTTTACGTCTTTGCGAATACCGAACATGGCGTATTCGCGGTCGAACGCCTGCCAGGCCTGGTCGA
This sequence comes from uncultured Planctomycetales bacterium, assembly GCA_964403685.1. Classification (GTDB taxonomy): domain Bacteria; phylum Planctomycetota; class Phycisphaerae; order UBA1845; family Fen-1342; genus CAYOHG01. The sequence goes on along the minus strand of CAYOHG010000574.1, from coordinate 454 downwards.
AGGCGTCGAGCGCTGTTTTCTCGTCTACCGGCGGGCTGGCCGGCAGAGCCTGGCGCTCGAATGCGTTCACGTAGGCGGGCGGCTGACCGGCAGCGTCGATGTTGAAAAGCCGCCGCAGACCGGCGGTTGTATCGACGTCAACGATTAGCGCCCCACCAGCCGGCACCGTCGGCCGGCCTTCCGCGTGCCAGGTGCCGCGCATCTTCCAGGCAGCCAGCCGTTGGCCCGCGCGCTGGGCTGCGGAGGGACCTTGCCCGCTGAGCGACTCGGCAGGAAACAGCTCGGCGACCCGGGCGGGATTGAACCGCAGCCAGATCGATGCGGCTTTCTCGGCGGCCGGCAGTGAATTGGAACGCAGGTCGCCGGGCTGATCGGGCAGGACCGCTGCCCACAATACGTTGCGCTCGTGGTGCCCGAAAACGACCGTGCTCGAGCCCAGATCGACTGTCAGGGG
>CAYOHG010000573.1:0-2404 GCA_964403685.1 uncultured Planctomycetales bacterium | reverse complement strand
TGACCAGCGCAAACCTGCGCGTTCTGCTCGATCGCTTGCGCGGCTTGCGCGCCAGCGCCCTTCCGGGGCAGGCCCGCCGCGCATTGGAAATCGCGCTGCGCGACGGCGCGGCCGAAGCAGCGCCGATCGAGCTGTACGTGCTGTCGGAATTCCAGCACAGCGAGTGGATCGGCGATGGGGCGGCCCAGGGCTCGCCGTTTCAGGCCGTGCGCGCTGGTCGCGCGGGGGGCGTGCGGGTCGTACTGGTGGACGCTGCCGCTGGCGTGCGCGACAACCTGGCGATTACCGCGCTACGCACACTGCGCGGCCGCGCTCTGCTGGGCCAGCCGGTTTTCGTGGAAGCCAGCGTCCACAATTTCTCCGACGTCGAGCGTCGCGGTGTGCGCGCCCAATTCGAGATCGACGGCGCGCCGGGACCCATGCTCGACCTGGACATTCTGCCGCCGCGGAGTTCCCGCAGCGTTCGCAGCGAGCTCAGCTTCGGTGCCGAAGGCGTGTCGGAGCTTTCCTTGCGGCTGGAGCGCGGCGACGGCCTGTCCAGCGACGACGTGTGCCGAGCGGCGGTCGCGGTTTCCAGCGCGCTGCGCGTGCTCGTACTGCTGGGTCCCGATCCGGCGAGCGGGCCCGATGCCGCCTATTTCATCCGCAGCGCCCTCAGTCCGCCCGGCCCCGTTGCCTCCGGGATCGAAGTGGAGTCGGCGGACGCCGCGGAGGCCGATGCGATCGACCTTTCTCGCTCGGATTGCCTGCTGCTGTGCGACGCGGGCTCAATGCGCGAAGCGGCGGTGGCGGCGCTGGAGTCCTACGTACGTCGCGGCGGCGGCCTGGCCATCTTCGCCGGACCGCAGATGGAGAGCGTCGAATCGCTGGCGGCCGTCTGGCGCGCGGGCGGCGGGTTGTGGCCGGTCCGGCTGGCCGGGGTCGCCGAGCGCGACCCGGGTGCCGGCGTCAGCCTGCTGCGCGACGTGGAGCACCCGGTCACCGTGATGTTCAGCAGCGCAGGTGCGGGACCGTCGGAATATGTACGGTTCTGGAAGTATGTGCAGGTGGCCGGGCTCGAACCCGAAGCATCGGGAGGAACTTCGGCGCCGGCCGCTGCTGATGGCGCGGCGGCGGCCTCGTCCAAACCGGCGCCGCCGGTGGTTCTGGCCCATTTCGCCGACGACGCGGCGTCGCCCGCGTGGGTCGAGCGGCGTTTCGGACGCGGGCGGGTTCTGTTTTTCGCGTCGAGTTTGGCGCCGCAATGGAACAACTGGGCGCGCGCCGCCGACGGCAGCTTCGTCGTAACGCTGCTGGAGCTGGTGCACGAGCTGGCCGCGTCGGAAAGCGGCACGAGCGGCTTCTCGGCCGGCGACGAGCTGCGGATTCCCGTCGACCTGAGCACGCACGAAGCGCACGGGCTGTTTTATTCGCCGCGCTATCCCGACGAGCCGGCGGTCGAGGTTCGCGGCCGCGAGACGGGGACCGACACGGCTGAGCTGGCCGGTCCGCTGGCTACGCACCCGGGACGTTACGAACTGGAGCTGCTGCGCCGCGACGGGACGCGCGAGCGCCGCATCGTCCCGGTGAACGCCACGAGCAGCGAGTCGGACCTGACCGTTGCCGGCGAAAGCAGCTTGCGGGCGGCGCTGGCGGGCGTTCCGCATCGCTACGTGCGCGTGGATGATGCGCTGCTCAGCGGTGGCGCTCCGCCGCGCCAGGAGCTCTGGCCTGCGCTGCTGCTGCTGCTGGTCGGGGTATTGATGCTCGAGCAGTTCGCCGCGTGGCAGTTTGGCCGGGCGCGTCCGGCGACCCGCCGAAACGCCTCAAGCGGGGATGGTCTTACTCCCGACGCGAGGTAATGCGTGCGAATGCTGGCCGCCATCCAGGAGCGACAGACCATCGAGGCCGAATGGGCTGGATTGCCCGGCGCCTGGCAGCGGCTTGTCGGGTTGTTGGTGCTGGCGGCCTTGCTTTACGCCGTCTTCTGGCTCTACCGGCGTGAACGTCGGGGCGGCGCTTCACGCGGACTGCGCCTGGCACTGGCGCTGCTGCGCAGCGCGGTGCTCGTTGCGCTGGCATTGGTTGGGCTGAATCCGGTTCTGGCCATGTATACGATTCAACGCACGCGCGCCGTCGTCGCCGTGCTGATCGACGGCTCCGCCAGCATGTCGGTGGCCGACGGCGGCCTGCCGATCGAGGGCGGCGGCGCCGCCCCGCAGACCCGCACGCAGCGCGTCCGGACGCTGCTGAGCGACCCTTCGCGCCGCTGGCTCGAACGCCTCGCCGAACGGAACGAAGTGCGCATTCTTCGCTTCGGCGACCAGCCGCAGACGGTCGCATGGCCGCAGCGCGCCGCCACGACGGCGCCCGCGGACAGCCCGGCGGCCATCACCCTGAGCGAGGCGCTGCGCGACCCCGAGGA
>CAYOHG010000572.1:0-2405 GCA_964403685.1 uncultured Planctomycetales bacterium | reverse complement strand
CTCAACGACCCCTCCGCCGGGCGGCTGTGCGTGGTACCGGTGAGCGGCGGCCCACCGCGCGACCTGCTACCGGGCTACCTGGGCGAGGTTCAGTCGATTCAGTGGCAGAGCGCGGACGTCGTGATGTACGTCGGACACGAAGGCGTCTGGTCGAGCTTCGGAAAGGTCTCGCTGGACGGCGCGACGAAAAAGACGATCGTTTCCGCCGGCCCGGGGCCGATCTGGCGGAGCTTCTCGCTGGCCCGCGACGGAATGTCCAGCGCGATCGTCGCGGACACGCCCGCGCACCCAACCGAGGTGTTCTCGATGAAGCACGGCGACGCCGGCCCGCGCCGCCTGACCGACAGCAACCCGTGGCTGGCGGACGTGCGCCTGCCGCCGCAGGAGATCTTCACCTGGAAGGCGCGCGACGGACTGGAGCTGGCGGGCGTGCTGACCCGCCCGCTGCACGCCAAACCCGGACAGCGCGCCCCGCTCGTGCTGGCCGTCCACGGCGGCCCGGAGGCCCACCTCTCCAACGGCTGGGTGACGAACTACCACACACCGGCGAACGTGCTCGCGTCCCGTGGACTGGCGGTTTTTCAGCCCAACTACCGCGGCAGCACGGGTCGCGGCGTCGAGTTCAGCAAGCTGAGCCAAGGAGACGCGGCGGGCGCGGAATTCGACGACCTGATCGACGCCGTCGATGCTCTGATCGCAGCGGGAATCGTGGACGAGAACAAGGTCGGCGTGACGGGCGGATCGTACGGCGGATACGCGACGGCCTGGTGCTGCACGCGCTACAGCGAGCGATTCGCCGCCGGCGTGATGTCCATCGGCATCAGCGAGTTGATCTCCAAGTACGGCACAACCGACATTCCGAACGAAGAAAACCTGGTGCACTCGCGGGCCTGGCCGTGGGAGAACTGGGAGCACTTCGAACAGCGCAGCCCGCTGCGGCACGTGCAGAACGCGCGCACACCGCTGCTGATCACGGCGGGCGCCGAAGACACGCGCGTCCATCCCTCGCAATCGATGCAGCTCTATCGCTACCTGAAGGTGCTGGGCCGGGCGCCGGTGCGGCTGGTGCTGTACCCGGGCGAGGGACACGGCAATCGCAATGCGGCGGCGCGCTACGACTACACGCTGCGCGTCGTTCAGTGGATGGAGCACTACCTGCTCGGCCCAGGCGGAGAGCCGCCGGCACATCGCCTGGAGCACGACCTGGAGCCGTTCCGCGCGACGACGCAGCCGGCGCGGCCGGCGTCGGCCAGCAACTGAGCTCGGATGCTATCGGCTTAGAAGACGCTGCCGCCGTACCAGTCCCACAGCGTGACGCCGATCATCTCGACGAACAGCGCGTAGAGCGCGAACGAAAGCGGGACGAACATCGTCAGCACGAGCGCCCGCAGCAGGCGCGAAGCAAGTCGCGTTCGCAGCCGGGCTGCGAGGCAGCAAGTAACACCGAGCAGCCACAGGCCAACCTGCGTCCAGTGAACCACCACGGGCGAATTATCGATCACATCGAACAGCGGCAGGAGCGGATTTACTCCGGCCAGCGCGTCACGCAACGCGCTCACGAATTCCACGAACGACGCCAGCGGAGGGCCGAGGTACCACTCCGTCGCCATCACCGCCGACGTGTAGCACGATGCACAGAACCAGAAGCGCAGCGATTCGACTCGCGGGCCGCGAAGCAACGCCTCGAAACCAGTCAGCAGGAGCGTCTGCGCGAGGATGTACAGCATCGCGGTGGTCATCCACGCCGCCCAGGTGGGGAAGTCCGCGTCGAAGACGAAGCAGAGCAGGTCGCTCGCCAGACACACACCGAGGAAGGCCAGCGCATGACGCGGATCGACGCGCCGAATCGCCTGCTGCGCGAACCACCACGGCACGAACAGCGCCGTCAGCCAGGTCTGGAGGAAACCGAGCGCCTTTCGTCGGCCGCTGGCGCGCTCAAAGGCAATGACGGGCCGGTTTGCCGCGGCCGCGCGGACGGCTGCCCAGTCGAATGCGACGCCACATTCCGGGCAGCGTGTGGCGGTCAGCCCGGTCAGGTTGTAACCGCAGCGCGGGCAACGCAGGCCTTCGTCCAGCACGGCCGTCGCCTCGCTTGACGTGCTTGGTGCGCCGCTCATGCGGGAAGTCTACCCCCCGTGGACTGCCCGCAGACGTGAATGAAATTCATTCATTTCGCGCAGCGCAAAGCACGGGAGTGAATGTGCGTCAGACTGGACGCGACAGCACAGCCGAGGGCGGCTGGGCTCCGTGCGTCGCGGGAAAGACTCAGCCGAAGGCGGCTGGGCTCCATGCGTCGCGGGAAAGACACAGCCGAGGGCGGCTGTGCTCCGTGCGTCGCGGGAAAGACACAGCCGAGGGCGGCTGGGCTCCATGCGTTGCGGGAAAGACACAGCCGAGGGCGGCTG
>CAYOHG010000571.1:0-2419 GCA_964403685.1 uncultured Planctomycetales bacterium | reverse complement strand
GTGCGGCGGCGGCGTGTGTCCATGCCGATCAACGAAAGTCGCAACGGGTGCCTGATCCGAAAGGCCGCGCGGCTTGACCGCGCCGCCAGCGGGCTCGCACCGGCGACGCGAAGGAGACCAGACGTGTTCAAGAACATTCTGATGACGGTGGTGGGAATCGGGCTGGCCGCGACGGCCATCGGCTTTGCCGCGGGCTGGACCGGCCGGACCGAAGCGAATTGTCCGGCGGGCAGCGAGAACTGCGCCAAGTGCGCCGCGTGTTGCGGCGAACTGTGCGGTCAGTGCTGCGGTGCCGAGTGCGAGCGCTGCTGTGGCGACACGGCCGCGCAGCGCTGCGGAAACGCCGCCGCCCGGTGTGCCGCCGCGGATTCGGTCGCGCCGGTCCCGGCGACGGCGGCTGAGTCGCCGGCCGCACGGGGCTGCGGCGCAGGCACCTGCTCGGCCAACGGCTGCGGCGAGCGCAGCACGTCCCAGCCGTAGTCGTCTCAACCGGTGAGGTCCGCGTAGCGCGCCGCTGACCGGCGGCGACGCGCGGGACCAGCCGGCCACGCGTGCGCTGTGCGCCCGCGGCGCACAGCCGAGAACCGTGCCGCGGAAGGGACGGCCGATTCGGCGTTTCGTCCGCGGCGCTTCCTTTGGCAGACTATCCGCCCTCCGGCAATTGGCGGCAGATTCGCTTTGATGCTGCGAAGCGGCGCCGCTAGCATGCCCGATCAAGTGGATCGACGATGCCATGAACATGCCGCGAACCTGCGATCCGCGGGCGGCTGGGTGGGCTGACGCGACGATCCGTCGCTCGCGCCCTGTGCCGTTGCGCGATCAAGGCCACATGCTGCTTGGGCTGCTTCTGATCGCCCCCATCGCGCTGGCGGAGGAGCCGCGCGTCCACGACGTCCTGCTGCTGCACACGTACTCGGCGGACAACGTGTACACCGAGCAGCAGCGCGCCGCGATTCAGACGCGCATGCAGGAGTTGCTTCAGCCGGGCGTCGAAGCCCGGTTCCACAACGAGTTCCTCGACGCCGAGCACGTCAGTCCGTCGCTGCGGCCGCGATTCGCTGAATTCCTCGTCGAGAAATACCAGCAGCGACCGCCGGCCGTGCTCCTTACAACCGACACGGGCGCGCTGGACTTTCTCTGCGCCGAAGGACGCGGGCTTTTCCCCGGCGTGCCGCTGATCTTCTGCGCGGCGCTGCGGCTGCCGTGCGCGCTGGAAGCCATCGGTCGGCCGGCAACGGGCGTGCTCGAAGTGCTCGAACTGGACTGCACGCTGGGCCTCATTCAGCAGTTGCACCCGGCGATGGATCGGCTGGTGGCACTCGCCGGCCCGTACCCGTTCGCCAGCGGGCTCGCCGAGCGACTGGAAGCCGCCGCCGATCGCCTGCTGCCGCGGGTTGCTTTCGAACGTTTGCCCGCGACGTCGCTGGACGAGCTGCGCGCCATCGCGCCGGATTCAGGTTCCGGGGCGGTGGCGGTGTTGTGCGGGCATCCTCTTTTCAACGACGCGCCGCCCAGTGAGCGCGGGCGCGCCTATGACGCACTCGCGCTACCGGTGTATGTGCTTTACAGCACCCACCTGGGCGACGGCGCCGTCGGTGGATGCGTCGTCGGCGCCGGCGAGATGGGTCGCACGGCGGCTGCGCTGGCCTGCCGCGTGCTTGCGGGCGAGGATGCCGCCGCTATCCCCGCCATTTCCGCACCGCACCGCTACATGTTCGACGAGCGCGCCTTGCGGCGGTTCGGGATTCCGGTCAACGACCTGCCGGCGGGCAGTGAGATTCAGTGGCGCGAGCCGTCACTGTGGTCGCGCTACCGCTGGCATCTGATCGGGGCGATCGCGACACTGGCGCTGGTGCAATCGGTCGTTATCTTCGAACTGATCCGGCAGCGTCGGGTGCGCAGCCGCGTTTCGCGCGAGTTGGCCGCGAGCGAGGAGCGCTATCGGCGGCTGCTGGACACCTGCCCGGATGGGATCGTTGTGCTGGACGGCCACTCGATCGTCTTTGCCAATCGCAGCGCCGCGCGGCTGGCCGGGCTGTCGCAGGCCGAGCTGTTGATCGGCCGCAGCGTCACGGACTTCGTCGTCGAAGCGGACCGCGCGCTGGTCGCCGAGAAAATCACCGAAGCCATGTCCTCGGCCTCGCCCGCTCCGGTCGCGCACTTTCGTGCCCGGCGGGTCGACGGCGGCACACTGACGCTTTGGGCCCGCGGCGTCGCCTGCGATCATGGGGGCCGGCCGGCGCTACAGGTGGTGCTACGCGACGACAGCCTCGAGCAGCGCCTGCAATCGGAGTTGGCGCAGGTGCAGAAAATGGAGGCGGTCGGAACGCTCGCCGGTGGAGTGGCGCACGACTTCAACAATCTGCTGACGGCCGTGCTGGGTCATGCCTCGCTGGCGCTGAGCGAAGCGGAGCTGCCG
>CAYOHG010000570.1:0-2420 GCA_964403685.1 uncultured Planctomycetales bacterium | reverse complement strand
CGGCCTCGAGCTGGCCGTGCATTTCGCCGACGCCGACGGCGTGGGTGGCGATTTTTATGACGTACGGCCAGTCGCCTCCGGCCGCTGGGCGATCGTTATCGCAGACGTGGTTGGCCACGGCCTCGGAGCTGCCGCGATACTTGCTGTGGTCCATGCCCTCGGAAATGCCGTGGATCGCCAGCGGGTACTGGCAGAGCCGGGCGCGGCGCTGGCATTGGTCAACGGACCACTGGCGACCCGCTATCTGGCCGACACGGGCAAGTTTGTCACGGCCTTCGTAGGTCTGTATGACGCCGAGGCGCAGGTGCTCACCTATGCCTCGGCGGGCCATCCTCCTCCGCGACTGGTCCACGGTAACATTGTCCGCCGACTCGACGATGTTTCCGGGCTGCCACTCGGGTTGGACAGGACGAGCGTCTACGAACAGAACAGCCTGGACCTGCGGCCGGGCGATCGACTGGTCTTATTCACCGATGGGCTCACCGAAAGCAGAAACTCGGCGCAGTCGCTCTTTGGCGACGAGCGGCTCGATGCGGTCTTAACGGCCCCGGTAAACTCGGCTGCGGAGCTGCTGAACCGCGTCACCAGCTCGGTCCGCACATTTCGTGAAGGCCGGCCGGCGGGCGATGACGAAACGTGCCTCATCGCCCTTGTGAGACCTATTGACGCAACCACGCAACGCGAAAGTGAGGTCGTGCGATGTTGACCGCGAACAACAGACCGAATGCGAATGTGGCCGAACGCAATCCTGGCGCCCGCTTCCGGCGGGAACTCACTTTCACGGTCGCGCTGTTGCTCGGCAGCAGTTTGGCCGCGACCGGCTGCAAGCATCCGTCGGAGCCGGTACCGGCCTCGCCGCCGGCCGTCAGTGTAAGCCAGCCGCTGGAGCTGGAGGTCACTGAGTGCGCGGAATTCACTGCTCGAGTCGCCGCCGTCGAGTCCACTGAGGTGCGGGCGCGCGTGAGCGGCCAGGTCGTGGCGGTGCCGTTTCAGGCGGGAACTCTCGTGAAGCAGGGGGACGTCCTGGTGGAGATCGACGTGCGGCCGTTCCAGGCGGAACTGGAGGCCCGCATCGCTGAGGACGCCCGCGCGGCGGCGCAGCTCAGTCTGGCCCAGATTGAATTCAACCGTATTGAGGGTATCCCACCAGGCTCGCGCACAGTCTTCGAGCACGACACGGCGGCCGCCCGCCTTCAGGCTGCACAGGCTGCAAAAGAGGCCGCCACAGCCGCGGTAGAGTCCGCGCGTTTGAATGTGGAGTGGTGTCGTGTCGTCGCGCCGATCTCGGGGCGAATCAGCTACAAGTATGCAACCACCGGCAACCTCGTCACGGGGGGAACCGGCAGCGGAACGCTTCTGACTACCATTGTTTCGGTGGACCCGATATACGCCAACTTCGACGTGGACGAGCGCACCGTGCAGCGCATTCAGCAACTGGTCCACGAGGGCAAGCTCAAGTCGAACGAGGAAGCGGACATCCCGGTTTGGCTGGGGCTGGCGGCTGAGGACGGCTTCCCCCACCTCGGCACGATCAGCTTCGTGGACAACCAGGTCAATCCAAGGACCGGCACGCTGCGCGTTCGAGGCGTTTTCCTGAATACGGACGGCGCCCTGGTGCCAGGGTATTTCGCAAGGGTCAGGGTGCCGGTCTCCGCGCCCCACAAGGCCGTGCTCGTCTCCGATCGGGCGCTCGACACGGACCAGGGGCAGAAGATCGTCTACGTCGTTGACAAGGACAACAAGGTGACCGTTCGCCCCGTTCGCATCGGCGGGCTGCACGACGGGCTGCGCGAGATCGCTGACGGCTTGAACCCCGGCGAGCGCGTGATCGTTGGCGGCCTGCAGCAGGTCCGGCCGGGCGCCACGGTCGAGCCGACCCTGGTAGACATGCCGGTCCCGCCGGCACGGAAGGCGAGCGCGACGACGCGCCCAGCAGTGGCCGAATCCATCCCCTGAACCGCGAACACGACCACCGACCCCCTCGCCAGCGCCCCGCGTTGGCGGAGAGAGCGAGGGGGAGAAGGAGAGTAGTCATGCTGGCCCGATTCTTCATCAACCGCCCGGTCCTGGCCTGCGTGGTCTCAATTGTGATCGTCCTGCTGGGGGCCATCGCGGCCGGATTGCTGCCGGTCGCGGAGTACCCCGACGTCACGCCGCCGATGATCCGCGTTACCGCCTACTACCCCGGGGCCAACGCCCAGGTGGTGGCCGAGACGGTGGCCGCGCCGATCGAGCAGCAGGTGAACGGCGTCGAGCGGATGATGTACATGTCGTCGCAGAGCAACAACGACGGGTCTTACACGCTGGATGTGACGTTCGAGATCGGCACCGACATCAACATGGCCCAGGTGCTGGTGCAGAACCGCGTCGCGATCGCGCAGCCGTCGCTGCCGGACGTGGTCAAGAACATCGGCGTGACC
>CAYOHG010000569.1:0-2420 GCA_964403685.1 uncultured Planctomycetales bacterium | reverse complement strand
GGCTTGGCGCGGGCGCGTGGTTGGTTCTGCCTGTGGCTGCGACCGCGTACCTGGCCGCCAACGGCGCGCTGGTCGAGGCGTACGTCGCGATCGCGCGCTTCAATCAGGCCTATTTCGCGGTGGATGACGCCAGTTGGACGCAGGTCGGCCGCGCGCTGCGCACTTACCGCGAAGAGCTGGCGCTGACGGCGGAGCTGCTCGGCCTGGCCGCCGTCGGCCTGCTGGCGTGGCTGGCCGGCGTCGTGCGGGGACGGTCGGCGCGCCGCGACGTCCGCTCGAAACCGATACCCACGGCGACCGTCGCCCCCGTTCTGCTCTGGTTCGTGTTGTCGTTGTATCTGGCGTGCGTCGGCCCCGGGCGTCAGGGGCACCATTTCATGCCGGTGTTGCCGTCCTTGGGTCTGCTCGCGCTCGCGCCGCTCGCGCATCTGCTGGGCGCCGGGCCGCTCGCGCCCGCGCTGCTGAGCCGGCCGTCGCGACTCGCCGCGGGGATCGCCTGGCTGGCTCTGCTGGGGCCCATTGCGGGCGACAGCGGGCAGCAATTCCAGCGTTGCTGGAGCAGCAAGTCGGCCTGGCTGGCCTCGAGCTACCGCGAACCGCCGCCCTGGCAGCGGCAGGCCGACGCGATTCGGCGACGGTCGAGGCCTGGCGATCGCATCTACGTCTGGGGATGGGATCCCGGCGCCTACCGGGGTTCCGGCCGCCTGCCGGCCTCGCGCTTTGCCACGATCGAGAAGGTCGGACAGGTCGGAGCGCACGCCGCGTTTATCGTCGAGTCCGCCCGGCTCGACGTCATGCGCACGCGGCCGGCGTTGGTGCTGATTTCGATCGGCGACTGGGAAGCGCTCCGTGGCGGCGAGGATTCGTTCGGCCGCTGGCTAAGCGCGCACTTCCGGGACCACGGCCCGGTCGAAGGCATGCACATCCTTCAACGGGTGGATTGAGGCGGGTCCGGGATCTCGGCGCGGGCTTTCCGGTGGTATGGGCCTCCGGTGCCAGTGAACTGACTTGGGTGCGGGAACTGCGCACAGCCTTTCTTTTGGTATGGGCTTCCAGCCCGTGAATGAACGCTACGCCGCCTTCTCCGCCGTTACCGGCACGTTCGCCAGCACGTCGGCGAGCACTTCGTCGGTCGTCAGCCCCTCGGCTTCGCCCTCGAAGTTCAGCAGCAGGCGATGCCGCAGCGCCGGCAGGGCCGATTTCTTCACGTCGTCGAAGCTGACGTTGTAGCGGCCGTCGAGCATCGCATAGATCTTTGCTGCCAGCGTGATGGCCTGTGCGCCGCGCGGGCTGCTGCCCCAACGGACGTACTTGTTGACCATGGCGGTCGCGAACGCGCCCTGCGGGTGCGTCGCGAGCACCACGCGGATGATGAAGTCCTGCACGTGATCGGCAATGACGACCCGGCGCACCAGGTTCTGCCCGTCGATGATGCGCTGCCCGTCGAGCACGGGCCGGATGTCGGGCTTGAAGCCGCTGGTGGTGCGGTCCAGGATCAGCTTAAGCTCGCTGCGGCCGGAGTAGCCGACGATCAACTTGAAGAAGAAGCGGTCGAGTTGAGCCTCGGGCAGCGGGTAGGTGCCTTCCTGCTCGATGGGGTTCTGCGTCGCCATGACGAAGAACGGCTCCTTGAGCGTGTGGTGCGTGCCGCCGACGGTGACCGAATGCTCCTGCATGGCTTCGAGCAGGGCCGATTGCGTCTTGGGCGTGGCCCGGTTGACCTCGTCGGCCAGCACCATCTGGGCGAACAGCGGACCGCGCTGAAACTGAAACCCGCGCCGCCCGCTGGCGGGGTCCTCGGTGATGATGTTGGTGCCGATGATGTCGGCCGGCATCAGGTCCGGCGTGAACTGGATGCGCGAGAAGTCCAGCGTGAGGGCCTGCGAGAGCGTGCGGATGAGCAGCGTCTTGCCCAGCCCGGGCACGCCTTCGAGCAGCACGTGTCCGCCGGCGAACAGGCACACCAGCGTGCCGTCGACCACGTCCTCGTGGCCGACGATCAACTTGCCGACTTCGGCCCGCAGAGTCTGGAAGGACTCTCGAAACGCGGCGACCTGCTGGGTCACAAGGGCTTCGTCGTTCATCGCCATAAGGCGCTCCCGTGGGGCGTGCCAAGTCCTGCCGCCAAGCTCAGGGGCCCAGCGGCGGATTCTAGATTGGCGCGGGCGTTCGGGCGAGCACGGTCGACCGGGGGTCACGAAGGCCCCGCGGGTTAGTGGCTGGATGGTTCTCAAACGGTTTCGCGCGCTGCGTCCTGTTTTTCGACCGGTCGTAGCTGCGTGGCGGATGAACCGGCACTGTATGGGAGGCTTGCGGCTCTGGGCCCGGACTAATGGCGTGAACCGGACCCTGATTGGGCTGGACGCCGCGCCTGGCTCTGGTAAAGTACTTGAAGTGGTAGATGGCGGAGGTGCGATGTC
>CAYOHG010000568.1:0-2429 GCA_964403685.1 uncultured Planctomycetales bacterium | reverse complement strand
ACGCCCCGGCCACGACCGCCGACTCACCGGCCAGCGTTGTGGAGATTCCGTAATGCACGACGGTCACGATTCCGTTCGCGGGCCGGCGCCGCCGGTAGCAACCGCCTCTTCCGCCCCCGGCGCCACGCGCCGGCCGGCGGAGGTCTTCGACCCGGCTCAGGAGTCGCTCAACCAGGCGCTGCGCTCCGGCTTCAACGTCCTGCGCATTCTCATGGTGGTCCTGCTGGTGGCGTATTTCCTATCCGGCTGGTTCAAGGTCGGGCCCGGCGAGCAGGGCCTGATCGTCAGCCTGGGCAAGCTGCGCATCAACACCAGCGGCGCTTCGGAGTTCGCCGGCACGCCCGTTTTCGGCCCCGGTTCGTACGCCTCGCTGCCCGATCCGTTCGAGCAGCGCATTCCCATTTCGGGCAGCACCCAGGCGCTTTCGATCCGCACGTTCATGTACGGCCGCGGCAAGGAGGACGAAGCCAAGCCCGTGGCCGAAAACGTTCCGCCGCGCGACAAGCTCGACCCGCGCGTCGATGGGACCATGTTCAGCGGCGACCGCGGCCTGGCACACGGACTGTGGACGATCGAGTATCGCGTGGCCAACGCCGAGCGATTCGTCCGCCGCGTGGGCGAGCAACCGTCCGCGGCCGAGCCGCTGCTGCGGGCGTTGGCCGAGGACGCCATCGTCCAGACCGCCTCGGGGATTCCGGTCGAGCGGCTGACGCGCACGCGGGTCGATCCGGCCGAGGCGGATTTCACGCTGGAGGTGCGCCGCCGGCTGAGCGAGGCGCTGGATCGGCTTGAAACCGGCCTGGTAGTCGACAAGGTCGTGGCCGAGACGGTCGAGCCCGGCAAGGTGCGCGAGGCGTTCATCGGCGTCACGCGGGCGCAGAACGTGCGTGAGCGCGAGATCAACGAAGCCCGCCAGACGCGCGAGCAGGTGCTCAACGGCGCCGCCGGCCCGCAATACGCTGCTTTGCTGGAGGCGATCGAGAGCTACGGTCTGGCCCGCGACGACGCCGAACGCCAGGATCGGCATGCCCGCATCGACGAGCTTCTGCAACAGGCCGGCGGCGAGGTCTCCGTGATGCTCGAGCGCGCCCGCACGCGCGCGACCGAGATTCGCGAGACGGCGCGGCAGGAGCTCGAGTACTTTCGCAACGTGCTGCCGGCCTATCGCAAGCAGCCCGAGCTGACCGCCGCCCGGCTGTGGACTGAGATGCGCGCCGCGGTGCTGGGCAACAAGCAGCTCGAAGTCTTCCTGATGCCCTCCGTCGCACAAGACATCGAGATCATCATCAACCGCAACATCCAGCGATTGCTCGAGGCCGACGTCGAGCGCTACAAGCAGCGCTACCAGCCGCCGAAGTCGCCCTGATGTTCGCCGCGCCCCGGAGCCAATCGTGAGCGCATCGTCGGTAATCTCGGCCGTCGGCCTGACCAAGGTGTTCCGGGATTTCTGGCACCGCGCGCGGGTTCAGGCGGTCGACAACGTCGACCTGGCGGTCGAGCCCGGCGAGTTGTTCGGCCTGCTCGGCCCCAATGGCTCGGGCAAGAGCACCACGATCAAGATGATCCTCGGGCTGCTGCACCCGACCCGCGGGCGCGTCTCGGTCTTCGGCCGGCCGCCCAACGACGTGCGGACCAAGAGCCGCATCGGCTACCTGCCGGAAGAGTCGTACCTCTACCGTTTTCTCAATGCCCGCGAAACGCTCGACTACTACGCGACGCTGTTTCAGCTACCGCGCCGTGAGCGCCGCCGGCGGATCGAAGAGCTGCTCGAGATGGTCGGGCTACGATCGGCCGCGCGCCGGCCGGTGGGCGAGTACTCCAAGGGCATGGCCCGGCGGATCGGCCTGGCGCAGGCGCTGATCAACGACCCCGACCTGCTGATTCTCGACGAGCCCACCAGCGGGCTCGACCCGATCGGCTCCAAGCTCGTCAAGGACATCATTCTGCGGCTCGGTCGCGACTTCAAGAAGACCATCCTGTTGTCCAGCCACCTGCTGGCCGACGTCGAGGAGGTCTGCGACCGCGTGGCGATCCTGTTCGGCGGAAAAACGCGCGTCGCCGGCACGCTTGGCGAGGTGCTCAGCCGCAACGACGAGGTGCAACTCACCACCGGGCGGCTCTCCGAGGGCACGCTCAACCGCATCCGCGAGTTGATCGAGCGCGACGCCGGCCAGACACTCACCGTCAGCACGCCGCGCGACCGGCTCGAAACGCTCTTCCTGCGGATTGTGCAGGAGGCGCACGCCCAGAAGGTCGCCACCGCCGGCAGCGCCCCGGCCGGCGAGATCGCGGGCTTCCTGGGCGGGGCCGGTGAAGGCCAGGCCCTGCTCGAATCGCTGACGCGCGCCGAGCCGCTGCCGCAGGCCGTACGGACCGAACCGGCTCAGCCCCCGCCCGCCGCGCAGCGCCGCGTCCTGGCGGACCGGCTG
>CAYOHG010000567.1:0-2430 GCA_964403685.1 uncultured Planctomycetales bacterium | reverse complement strand
GCCCATCGCCGGTGACGTCGCCGACAGCGACGGGGCGGCGCTTGGATTCGCCGGGCGGCGCGAACGAGTAGAGCAGTTGGGGCCAGTCAGCCTGGGCGGCGTTCGGGGTGGGTTGGCCCCAGCGGAAGCACTTGAGCCGGCCGGAATTCCACTCCACCGACAGCACGCCGTCTCCGCCTGTTTGCGGCGCGACGGTGACGCTGCGGAGCTTTTCGGTAGCCGCGCGGCGGACGGCCCCGAGCCCGCCTTGCGCGTCCTGAAGCATCACGAAGGCGCCATACTCGTCATCGTCGGCGCTGCCGACCAGGTCGGTTCGGCCGTCGCCGTCGAGATCGCCGGGGAGCATCAGCATGGGCTTGATGATTCCGTGGCTGATGGACTCGGGCTTGCCGAATCCGCCCTCGGGACGTTGCAGGAACAGCAGGAGCGTGCGCTCGCCGATCAGAGCGACGTCACTACGTCCGTCGGCGTTGAAATCGGCGCCGGCCAGATTGCCGCCGCGCGACTCGACGCCATCGGCGCGGTACGACTGCGGGGCGGAGAAGTCGCGGTCGGCGCTGCCGGCGAAGACCAACAGCCGGCGCGCTTCGGTGAAGCACACCAGGTCGGTGTATTCGTCGCCATTGAACTTGCCGCTGGTCAGCGCCAGGACGTTCTGTCCGACCGGGACGGTGCGGCGCACGAGGTTTCCGCGGTCCGCCAGCTCGTTGCGCTCCAGCGGCGCCGGGGCCGAGTCACTGGCCCTTTCGCCTTCCCGCGGCTGGTAGAACAACTCGATGCGGCTGGCGGCCTGGTTCCAGACGGCGATGTCCGAGCGGCGGTCGCCGTCGAGGTCGGCCAGGTGCAGCAGGCTCGCGCCGCGCTTCAGCTTGTACATCTGCATCTCGCCGAAACCGAAATAGCGGCGCAGCTCCGCCGTCTGAACGTCTTCCGCGACGCTCTGGGCGAGTGCGGCGCCGGCCAGCAGGTGCGGCAGCAGCAAGGCGACGAGTCGGACCACAACGATCTCCTCAAGACTCGCCGGGCCGGCGCGGCGGACCGCGCGCGAAGCGCCCGGCAGACTAGGAACTCAGCCTAACCGAAGGTCCGGCGTGCGGCCAAGAACTCCGGTATTCACGGGAACTACCCGCCCAGCCAGGCGCAGACCGCGAAGCGGTCATCGTCCACCACCTCGTTGAGGGCGCGCAGCAGGGCGGCGCAGGTGTGCCGGCCGACTTTCTCCGCCAGCTCGATCGGACCGAAGGGGTAGTTGGTGCCCAGCTTCATGGCGAGGTCAATGTGTTCCGGACTGGCCGCCGCCGAATCCACCAACAGACCCGCCTCGTTGATGATCGCCGCCAGCGTGCGCGCGGCGATGTACTGCTCGGTGATGGAGCCGGGCTGCAAGGACGCCTCATCGGCGAACCGCCGGACCGCCTGGTAGATTCTCGCCGGCACCTGAAACGACCGCCGCTCGACCAGCACGGCGGGCAGCGCGACGTTGTCGTGGTAGGCGTAGAAACCGCGGCGGGTCTTGCGGCCGAGCTGGCCGCGATCAACCAGGCTGCGCTGCAAAGCATGGGGAGTAAGCCGGGCCGGCTTGGCGAGCTGCTCCCAGACCGAGAGTGAGACGCTGTAGTTGACGTCGATGCCGATCAGGTCCATCAACTCGAAGGGGCCCATGCGAAGGCCGACCAGCGTCTTGAGCGTGTGATCGATTTCATCGACGCCGGCGATGCCCTCGCCGAGCATCCGCAGCGGCTCGAGGTAATAACCGCGCGCCACGCGATTGACGATGAATCCGGGCGTGTCCTTGGCGCGCACGACCGTCTTGCCCCACAGCGCCGCGATTTCCGCGGCGCGGTCGGCAACGGCTGGTGCGGTCGCCTCGCCGGAGACGACTTCGACCAACGGCATCAGCGGGACAGGGTTGAAGAAGTGCATGCCGACGGTGCGGGCCGGCGCGCCGATGCCATAGCCCACCCGCGTAATCGACAGCGAGGAAGTGTTGCTCGCGAAAATCGCGTTGTGCGGAAGGTGTTTCACGAGCGCGCCGACCGTGCGGATCTTGGTCTCCAGGTCCTCCACGATCGCTTCGATGGCCAGCTCGCAATCGCACAACGCGGCCGGTTCGGTCGCGATGTGCAGCCGCGCCCCGGCGGCGTCGGCGGCAGCGGCCGTGAGCTTGCCCTTCTCCGCCAGCCGCGTGAGCTGGGCGCGAATGCCCTGGGCGGCCTTTTCGGCGATCTCCGGCTTCACGTCGATCAGGCGCACCAGCCAGCCCGCGCAGGCGGCCACCTGTGCGATGCCCGCGCCCATCGTACCCGTTCCAACTACCGCTACGGTTGACATAATCCCTCGGATAGCGCCGGCTTGCCCCGCGACCGCCCCCGGCACCTCCGAAGCCGACCACGTCGGTACCGCCGGCGGCCCGCCGGGCCGGCCTAGTGT
>CAYOHG010000566.1:0-2437 GCA_964403685.1 uncultured Planctomycetales bacterium | reverse complement strand
TCGAGTCGCCCGACGACGCGGCACCGGGCCGCGCGCTCGTGGCGTCGCCGCGCGGCCAGGCGACGCCCAGTCTGGCCCAGGCAGCGAAGATCGTCTGCGCCTGCTGCGGACTGAGACCGGCAATGGGCTCGTCGCTGCCGGCGACGCGCGCCAGCTCGCGGGCGCCGACCTGCTGGCGCAGCTCCTCGGGCAGGTTGGGGATCACTTCGGTGGGCAGGTGCCAGGGCGCATCGGTGGCGGCGAGGGTGGCGGGAACGATGAAGATCGCCCGCTCGAGCATCTCGGCGACGAACTGGGCGTCGCGAACCCGCTGCATGGCCTTGGCCATGATGGCGCGCGGCTCCAGCTCCTGCATGCGCTGCTGCACCTGCGGATCCTGAAGCTGGCGCGGCGTCATGTAGCCGGTTTCGATGATGTAATCGCGCTGGGATTTGGGCAGATGCGTGGTGAAGTCGATCCGCAGACCCTTGTCCTTGATGCGGACGACCGGCTCGTTGGCGTACGCGTCGCGGTTGAACAGCCACTCCATCAGCGACGCCAGCGGGCTGAGCCCGGGTAAATGTTCACGGCCGTACATCGCCGCCATCGACTCGCGCGCGAATGAATCGAGCGTCTTGTAGCGCCGATCGTCCTGCACGGCGATCAGCTTGGCGCGGCTCCAGTCGATCTGACGATCCAGCTCAGCGGCGCGCGCCGAAGCATCGAATCTCTCGCCAGCCCACGCGGCCGTCGCCGCGCCCAGGATCAGGGCGAACACCGCCAGGGTGCGCTGGCGCAACCGTGTCGCGAATGCCGTAACGCGCATCGGGTTTACCTCACCTCGACCAGTTCGGGTTCGACCGCCTCGCTCGAGTCTTCCGCCGCGCCGCGCTGGCGGAAAGCCGCCGCGCCGCGCTGCGCCTGGCGGCGGCGCAGCCAGGGCTTGACGTAAAAGGCGTACAGGCATCCGAGCGTAATCAATGTGCAGCCGGCCAGCATCGGCCAGATGCCCACCCGGTTGCCGACACCCAGGATGGTATAGCTCCAGTGGTCGTTGGCCGCGCCGCTTTGAAACAGCGTCCAGTTCCTGAGGCCGTAGGTCGCGTTGGTGTAGACCGTCGCGGCGTGCGGCCCCGCGTCGCCGTCCTCCTGGGCCCAGAAATAGCTGCGCCACGACTCCACGCTGCGCCGCCCGGGAAAGAACTTGACGGTCAGCCGATCCGGCGTGAGCGTGGCGCCGAGGTCGTGTTGCAGGCGCGAGTAGGTCAGCTCGAAGGGCCGATCGTGCCCCGGAACGCGAACGGTCAGCTTGGCCGGATCGAGGTGCGGATACTGGCTGAACTCCAGCCAGTGAGTCTCGCTCCAGCCGGCCGCCGAGCCGCGCCCGCTGAGCCTCAGGCGAATCGCCGACGCGGCCCGCTCGGCCAGATTGGAGCGGCGCGTTTCGCGCGGCTCGACCGTGGGAACCTCGAACTTGCGGGCGTTGGTAAACAGGTCACGAACGGTCAGGTCGGCCGGGAAGGTCCCGAAGTTGATGCGCTGCCGCTGGTCGACCGGCAGACGTGCAATCTGTACCTGACCGCGGGAGTCAAAAACCGCTAGCGTCAGCTCGCGGCGGGCGGCACTGTCCGGATCGCCCAGCAGCAGGATGTACCCATTCCCGGCGTGGCGGAAGCGCAGCGTGAGGTTGGGGTCGTAGGGTCCGTCCTTCTTGCGCATCCCGGCTTCATCGATGTCCTGCGAAAGCTGCGGGTAGCGCTGAATCACCGTTCGCGTGTAGCGGCGGGATGAGCTGCTGACGGCCACGAGCGCCGCCGGCGAAGCCGCGCTTTCGAATCCCGGCGACATCAGCGGCCAGTTCGGAAACACCTGCTGCACCGTGAGCTTGTACGACGTACCTTCCAGTTCGTAGGTCTCGCCCTCGCGCGCTACGACCGTTTTTCGCGCCGGCGGGTCGGTCGATTCGATCACCAGTTCCATCGGCCCGGCCAGCGGTGCCAGCAGTGCGGCGCGCTGCTCGGCGTCCTCGACCCAGCGGAATTCCACCGGCGTACTCATGGCGACGAACGAATCCGCCGGAGAGGCCGCGAAGAGGCTGCGCTCCACCGAAGCGGAGCGATCCGGCGCTTCCAGCAGCAGGTTCAACCCGGGAAAAACGGAATCGCCGCCGCCCGCGGCGATGCTGCGCATTCCACTGATATACGGAGCGTACCCGGTGACTTCGATCTGAAAAGGCAGCTCGGGCGCATCCAGCGTCAACGGCAGCCGCCAGTGTTCGAACCAGCCGGTCGGAATCGACAGCCCGGCGAACTGGATGGCCGGTTTGGTGCGTTTAGACGGAACCGTCTGCCCGGCGCGATCGATGAGCTGGTAGCCTTCGTCAAGGTAGCGCTCGCGGTAGTAAGGCAACCCGTCGAGCCGGAAAGCCCGGG
Organism: uncultured Planctomycetales bacterium; assembly: GCA_964403685.1. Taxonomy (GTDB): domain Bacteria; phylum Planctomycetota; class Phycisphaerae; order UBA1845; family Fen-1342; genus CAYOHG01. Next base: position 26 of record CAYOHG010000566.1, on the reverse strand, counting down.
CGGGGGCCTGGCCGGCCGGGCCATAG
>CAYOHG010000565.1:0-2439 GCA_964403685.1 uncultured Planctomycetales bacterium | reverse complement strand
CGCAGCCGTGACGCAAGCGCCGGGCGCTGGTCGCGATCGACGAAGGCCAGTTGCACGCGCTGCGGATTGGCCGCGGCAATGCGCGCCAGCAGCGGGCACTGCTGCGCGCAGTCGCCGCACCAGATCCCGCTGACCACAAGCACGTGCATGTCTCGCTCGAAGCGCTCCACGAGCCGTCGCTGTGGCTCGCCCAGACGAGCCTGGTCGTACACCCGCTGCCAGTGGGCCTGCTGCTGCGGCGTTCCGCTGGCGATATACGCCGCGTACGGCAGCGCCGTCGCGAACTGGTCGGCTAGAAAACCGGCGGTGAACAAGTCGCTTCTCCCCGGGGCGGAATCGTCCATTGTTGCGGAGATAGTAGCGCTGCCGATTGCGCTTGTCCGCACGAACGGCCGGTCGTGAGGCGGATGCGGCACCACGCAAGGCGCGGCCGACCGGACGGCTAATCCAGTTGTTTGCGGAACCGCAGCGTCGCCAGCGTCAGAATCAGCGTGAAACAGGCCGCCAAACCGGCGATCTGCGGCACGAGGTCGGCGGCAGTCGCCCCGCGCAGGATCACGCCGCGCAGGATCTCCAGAAAGTACGTGACCGGGATACAGAAGGAAATCAGATACACGGGCAGCGGCATGCCGTCGCGCGGAAACATGAACCCCGACAGCAGAATCGACGGCAGCATGATCATGAACGCCACCTGGATCGCCTGTAGCTGTGTTCGCGCGATCGTTGAAACCAGCAACCCCAGTCCCAAAGCCGTCAGCAGGAACAGCAGGCTCAGCAGCAGCAGCAGCCACAGCTTGCCCGCGATCGGCACCCCGAAGATAAACACCATGACGGTCAGGACGATCAGCATCTCAACGAAACCCATCATCGCGTAGGGCGTGAGCTTGCCGAGCATCAGGCCCAGTCGCCCGATCGGGGTGACGAAAAGCTGCTCCAGCGTCCCGGTCTCACGCTCGCGCACGATCGCGAACGAAGTCAGGAACAGCGTCACGAGCTGAAGGATAATGCCGACCAGCGCCGGCACGAAGAAATGGGCACTCTCCAGGTTCGGGTTGTACAGCAGCCGCGTGCGGACATCGATCGGCACCGCCAGCTCGCCGGCCGGGTCGCGCGCCGGGGCGATCTGAAGCGCCTCGGCAAAGCCGCGGGCGCGGGCCATCGAGACATTCAGTCCCAGCAGCTTGGCGACATTCATGGCGGTGCTGGCGACCTGTGAATCGCCGCCGTCGATCAGCACCTGCACACCGGCCTGCTCGCCGCGCAGCAGCCGCTCGGAATAGTCCGGCGGGATCAGCACGGCCACCTTGGCGCGGCCCGAAACCAGCGCCCGCTCGGCGGACTCGCGGTCGTAGACGCTTCCGACGATGCGGAACGTGTTCGTGTTGCGGATCGCATCGATCAGCTCGCGGCTGGCGCTGCGGCCATCCATGTCGTAGACGACCGTGCGGATGTTCTCGATGGTCGTGTTGATCGCGTACCCGAAGATCAGCAGTTGCACGACCGGAATGAGAAACGCGAAGAAAAGCGTCATGGGCTGGCGGCGGATGTGCGCCCATTCCTTCAGGAAGATCGCGACCAGGCCGTTCATCGCGAGCGCTCCGTCAGCGCCTGTCGGCTCAGAGAGACAAAGACGTCCTCGAGCGTGGGCGTGATGCCCCGCAGCGAAGCGGCGTCGCGCGGCGCGGGCAAACGCTCAAGCAGAGTCCGCTCATCGAGTGCGGCGTCGACCAGCAGATGCAGCGCTTCGCCAAAGAGCGTCGCGTCGCGCACTCCCGGCGCGGCGCGCAGCACGCGCATCGCCTCCACGGGGCTGGTGGTCGTGAGCTCCAGCCGGCGCGTTCCCGGCGGCGTCACGTCGTCGCGCTGCTTGAGCTCCATCGGCCGACCAAAGACCAGCAGCCGGCCGGCGTCGATGTAGCCGACGTGCGTGCAGCGCTCGGCTTCGTCCATGTAATGCGTCGTGACGAAGAACGTGCAGCCGCGCGTGGAGAGGTCGCCCAGCAGGTCCCACAGCGCTCGCCGGGCGACCGGATCGATGCCCGCGGTCGGTTCATCCAGAAACAGCACCTCCGGCTCGTGGATCAGCGCGCAGGCCAGGGCCAGCCGCTGCTTCCAGCCGCCGGAGAGCGTTTCGGTCAACTGCGAACGGCGGTCCTCCATCTCGACCAGCGCGTAAAGCTCCTGATTGCGGCTGCAGAGATTCTCGCGCGGCAGGCCGTAGATGCGGCCGTAGAAGTCGAGATTCTCCTCGACGGTCAGATCGCCGTAGAGGCTGAATTTCTGCGACATGTAGCCGATGCGCCGCTTGACGGCTTCGGATTCGTGCGCGACGTCGCGGCCGAGGACGCGTCCGCGCCCGCCGCTGGGACGCAGCACACCGCAGAGCATGCGAATGATGGTCGACTTGCCGCTGCCGTTGGGGCCGAGAAACCCGAAGAT
>CAYOHG010000564.1:0-2439 GCA_964403685.1 uncultured Planctomycetales bacterium | reverse complement strand
AACGGCAGCCGCGGCGGCGGCGCGGCTCGCGCGCCGCGACCTGCCGTGGCTGGCGCTGGTCGTGCTCTTCGGCGGAGTGCTCGGGCCCTTGCTGCTGATGTGGGGCCTGGCCCGCACTCCCGCGTCGTCATCATCGCTGTTGCTGAACCTGGAAGGCGTGCTCACGGCGCTGCTGGCGTGGTTCGTTTTTCGCGAGAACTTCGACCGCCGCATCGCGCTCGGCATGCTGGCGATCGTCGCCGGGGGCGTGTTGCTGTCGTGGGACGGCGCCCCGGGACTCGGCACGAGACCGTTCGGCGCCTTTGTCGGACCGCTGGCCATCGCGGGTGCGTGCCTGGCCTGGGCGCTCGACAACAATCTGACCCGCAAGATCTCCGCGGCTGATCCCGTGCAGACCGCCGCGGTAAAGGGCTTGTTTGCCGGCACCACAAATGTCGCCATCGGCCTGGCGCTGGGCGCGGCACTGCCGAGCGCTGCCATCGTGGTGCTGGCGGGGTCGCTGGGGTTGGCGAGCTATGGCGTCAGCCTCGTGCTGTTCATCTTCGGACTGCGGCAGCTCGGCTCCGCCCGCACGAGCGCGTACTTCTCGACGGCGCCGTTTGCCGGGGCCGTACTTTCCGTCGTAGTGCTCAACGAAGCGATCACGTCCACGCTGCTCGCCGCGGCAGGACTGATGGCACTGGGCTTATGGCTGCACTGGACCGAGCGGCATTGCCACGAGCACGAGCATCTGGAGCTGCGGCACGAGCACCGGCACGAGCACGACGAGCACCATCAGCACGACCATCCGCTCGGGATTGACCCGCAGGGACCGCATTCGCATGCACACGTTCACGGGCGGATGAAACACACGCACCCGCACTACCCGGACATCCACCACCAGCACGGGCATTGACCGTTGCATCGGCCCGCGCCGCTTCTCGTGGACGCTATCATGGCGTTTCTGATGAACGGTGCGAAGCTCCCCGCGAGGAACCTTGATGGACGTCCTGTTCGAATCGACGGTGATTCTGCTGCTGATCCTCGCCAACGGCGTATTCGCGCTGGCGGAGATTGCGGTCGTTTCGGCTCGCAAGGCCCGGCTGGAAGGGGCGCTGGAGGAAGGCGACCATGCCGCCCGAGCCGTGCTCGACCTGAAGGCTGCGCCGGACCGCTTCCTCTCCACGGTACAGGTCGGCATTACGCTGATCGGCGTCGTGGCGGGCGCGTATGCCGGAGCCACGATCAGCCAGAAGCTGGCGGTTGCGCTGGCCCAGGTCGGCTGGCTGGCGCCGTACGCAACGAATCTGGCCTTCGTGATCGTCGTCGCGGCGATCACCTTTCTGTCGGTCGTGCTTGGCGAGCTGGTACCCAAGCAGCTCGCGCTCGTTCACCCCGAGGGCATGGCCAAGGCCCTGGCCGGACCGATGCGCGGCCTTTCAGCGGCCGCCGCGCCTCTGATCTGGCTGCTGAGCAAGTCCAGCAACCTGGTGCTCCGGCTGATGCGAGTCAGACCATCGTCCGAGCCGGCGGTGACCGCGGAGGAGATCAAAGTCATCCTGGAGCAGGGCGCGCAGGCCGGCGTCCTGGAAAGGGGTGAGCACACGCTGGTCGGGCGCGTGATGGAATTCGTCGACCGGCGCGTTTCGTCGCTGATGACGCCGCGCACCCAGATCGTCTGGGTCGATGCGAACGCGCCCATCGGCGAGAACATGCGGATCATGTGCGACGCCGTGCACAGCTACTTCCCCGTCTGCGATGGTGAAATCGAGCGGGTACTCGGAGTCGTCAGCGTCAAGGATCTATGGAAGCAGCTTGCCCGGGACAAGCACGTTCCAGACCTGAAAACGTCGTTGATGAGCGCTCCGCACGTGCCGGAGAGCATGCCGGCCCTCAAGCTGCTGGAGACCTTCAAGCAGTCCGGCCGACACATCGCACTCGTGCTGGATGAGTACGGGGGAGTCGCCGGCCTGGTTACGCTGCATGACCTGCTGGAGGCCCTGGTTGGCACGATGCCCGCGCCGGAGGAGCAGGCGGACGAGTCCGCCGTGCGCAGGCCCGACGGTTCCTGGCTGCTCGACGGCATGCTGGCAATCGCGGAGATGCAGAGCCGGCTCGGCATCGGCGCGCTTCCCGAGGAAGCCGGTGATTTCAATACCGTCGCCGGTCTTGTGCTCGCCCGCCTGGGTCATCTGCCGAAGGTGGGTGAGACAACGGAATGGGCCGGCTTCCGCTTTGAAGTCGTGGACATGGACGGCTACCGGATCGACCGCGTGCTGGCAACGCCTCCGAGAATCGACGAGCTTTCGGCGACTCACGGCCGCGAGCGGGTATAAGCACGCGAACGCTGGCGGTCTCGCGAGAACCAGTGCCCGATAGGATTGGGGCCGGCCACGGCGGCTTGCTGCTTTGTGGGCCGGCGCGACCAAACCGGCCGGGGCTCCGCGCCAAATCTGGCCC
>CAYOHG010000563.1:0-2466 GCA_964403685.1 uncultured Planctomycetales bacterium | reverse complement strand
GTAACTATTCAGGTCGTTTGACCTGATTCTGGAAGATTCGGCATGAAGGGCTGGCCGAGAGCGGCTTGGAAGCAGGCGTCCCAGAGGTTGACGCCCTGCTTGCGGCAGGTGGAGAGATAGCCGCGGATGCGGGCGAAGCATCGGGCGCCTTCGAGGGTTCGAAAGCAGCCGGAGATTTTCTGTTTCACCTTGATCATGCGGATGTCCTGCTCGCCCTGGTTGTTGGTGAAGGGGACATTGGGATCAAGCAGGAAGGCCAGCACGCACAGGTCGTAGTCCTCGAGGCGGTCGAGCAGGTTGGTGGCTTTGCATTGCCGGGTGCGGCCTTGGCCGGGCAGGCGGCGCGGATGTTTGCAGCGCCCCTCCCGAACAATGCGTTGATACTGGGCATGAGCCTCGTGGAAGACTTCCTCCTCCAAGCCATCCCTTGCGCGCGGGTCATTTTTCCAGTCGAGCAGGAAGCGGGTGAGCTTGTCGGCCCAGATTTCGCCGCACTGCTCGAAGAGGAACTTCAATTCGCGCAGCAGGTGCTGGTTGCACAGGGCGTGGAGGGCGTCGTATTTGAGATAGGGTTTCCAGAAGTCGTGGATGAGCCAGCAGAGGCAATGGGGCAGGACGCCGAGCGCGTCCATGGCCTCGGCCCCGCGACTGTTATGCACGCCGAAGAAGGTCAAAAGCGAAGTGGAAGCGACATGAAGCCAATGCAGTTTGCCTGCGACGCGCAGCCCGCTTTCATCGGCGTGGACCGCCGGAGCGCGGGTGATGGCTTGGATAATGGCCCGTTCCACGGGGGCGAGTGTCTGGCTGGCACGGGCGTTGATGGCGGCGAGGGTGCCCAGGCTCAGGGGCTGGCCGAAGAGATCCTTGCACACCTGCCGCAGCCGGTCGAAGGGAAGGATTTGCTGGTTGGAAAGGTAAAGCATCAAACCCCGGAAGTGCGGGCCGTATTGGACGGGGGCCTCCACGCCGGCGGGGAACGCGGCGCGCACGCTCAATCCGGAGACCGGGCAGCGTTTGATTTCGGCCTGGTGTTCGGTCACCTCCAGACGCAGCGGCGGCAGGTCAAAGACCTGGCGGCGCTCGCAACCGAGAGCGGGCACGTTTTTCAAACTCACCCCGCCGCATCGTCCGCAGGGGCAGGTCTCCAGGGAATGGACGTGCGTGTGGTCGGGTTTTTCCACCTGCTCAAGGCTGTGGCCGCGATGCCCCGGTTGGCCGCCGGGTTTGCGCCCGGTTTTCTCACGCAAGCTGTGCGGGGCGGGTTTTTTGAGCCCGTCGCTGGAGGGCGGCTTGCTGCTGTTGGTGCTGTCAAGGGCGAGCCGCCGCTTGAGTTCAATGATCTCGGCTTCCTGTGTGAGGATCAACTTCGCCGCCTCATCGGGCCTGCGGCGAACCATCTCCAAGACCTGTTCGCGCCGGCTCTTCAACTCGCGCACAATGCCTCCCGGAAGTCCTTGCGCAGCGGGTAAAGCCACACCGCTTTGGGAGCCGCCTGCGGGACCATCGTCTTGTTCTGGCGGGTGCGCCCGGTGGTCGCCCCCACCAGGCGCCAGTTGGCCGCACGGTAGCAGGTGCCCGCAAAGCGGCCCGTGTCCACAAAGGTTTCCAGCAAGTGGATCGGGTGCCCGTATTTCCCCTGCCAATCGCGGGATAGCCGCCGCGCGATGCGCCCCAGCACATGGCTGGCCAGATGCGGCACGCGAACCCACGGAAGGATCAGAAAGCGCGTGTTGTTGGTCACATGCGAAAGCCCCCGCGCCCGTGTCGCCGCGTCCCATCCGATGTGCGCATCGCGTGCCCGGCACTGCCAGGCCGCCGCTCCAAACAAGACGCAGGCCAGAAGATTTCCCCGCGCGTCGCTCACCAGATACTGCATGTTTTCCCCCACCGTGCCGCGATGGCCCAGATAATGGTGCTTCTCCAACAGCCGCGCGAACTCCGCCAGCTTGCCCGCGCACCGCTCCCGGCTGATTTCCTCAATGCTCAGCGGCAGCAACTCGGCAAGCGCAGCGTGGACCGCCTCGCCCGCCCGCTCGGGAAACAGATCTTCCCCCCTCTCCGGCACGGCTGCCGACTTGCGGCTCATGGGATTGGGCGAGGCTTGCCGCCGCGCGGGCAACACGATCAAACCGCGCTCTTCGAGTTTGAGCAGCAACGTGCGTGCCGCCATATCCTTGAGCTGGCCGCTCGCGCTGCGCCACTCCCAGAGCCGCGCCAGATGCCGGCTCACCCGCCAGCGGCTCCAGTGGCCATGCTCGAAGAGCAGCGAGCGCACTTGCGCGATCTCCGCTTCGCCGATGAATCGGCCCTGAATGATGCTGGGTTCGAACACGCCCAGGACCATGCGGGAGAAAACTGCCAGAGTCCCGAAAAATCGGAAAATATTTTCCGGTCCCGCCAAGCGCCATGACGCCTCAGCCCGCCTCCGACATCCTCCCGATCAGGTCAAACGACCTGAATAGTTAC
>CAYOHG010000562.1:0-2474 GCA_964403685.1 uncultured Planctomycetales bacterium | reverse complement strand
TCCAGCAGCAGATCGGCGTCCGCGCAGAGCGATTCCGCATTCGATGCGTTCAGGTCGCAGACAATCGGCTCGACCCGCACCTGCGAATTGACCTGCGCCAACTTGCGCGCCGCGGCCTCGGCCTTCGGGAGGTTGTCGGCGACGTCCTGCTCATCGAACAGCATTTGGCGCTGCAAGTTGCTCATCTCGACAAAGTCGCGATCAATGATGCGCAGCCGGCCGACGCCCGCCCGCACCAGCGTGCCGGCCAGCACCGAGCCGAGCGCACCACATCCCACCAGCGCGACGCGCGCGGCCAGCAGCGCGCGCTGTCCCGGCTCGCCGATGCGCGCGCTGAGCATCTGCCGAGAATAGCGCGACAGGTCGAGGGATGGGTCCAACGACGCCATAGCACTCCGATTCGCGTCCTGCGCGCCTGACCGGCCGCGCAGAACCGGCCAATCAGCCGATCGCGCCGGAGTCTAGCCGCCCGGCTGCCGGTTCGCCTCGCCGGCCGTGCCCGGGCCGCCGCGGCGTTGCGGCGGGGCTGCATCGGGCCGCGCGGATTCGACAAAAGCGACCGCATTGTAAATGCTAGCCGGTCGAATCTCGGTTAGGCTTTAAGCAGGCTGAGAAAGGCGGGCGCATGCAATACGCCACCCTGACCATCATGCTGCTGATCGGACTGGCGCTGCTGATCGGCGGCCTGTTGATCGGCAGCAGCCGACAACGATCGAACGGTAGCGTCTGTCCGCACTGCGCGCACGAGAATTCGCGCGCAGCGCGTTTCTGCGGCGCGTGCGGAAAGGAATTGCGCTGATTCCGGGGATGCAACGAGAGGAGCGTTCCGATGGGTCGATATCGCGACGACGATGATCCGGCCCCGCCCGGCGGTTTCCGTTTCGACTGGTCGCGGGCGGCGAAGCTGCCGCGAATGGTGTTGGCGCTGACGCTGCTGCCGCTGGCGGTCGTGCTCGTCGGTGGCTACGTCTGGTTCGTGCAGCGCGTTGAGGTGCCGGCCAACCACGTTCTGATCCTCGTGCGCAAGGTCGGCGCCACGCTGCCCGATTCCGCCGGCGATCAGGTCGTGCTGTACCCGGCGCTGCTGGAAAAGCTGGGTGAGCCGCCGCACTCGACCCGTTTCAAGGGCATCCTCTTCGACGTGAAGCCCGAGGGCCGCTATTTCTACGACCCGTTCCTCTGGGAGCGAATCGACGTCCCCGCCACCCTGATCGAGCAGGATGAGGTTGGCGTGCTGGTGCGCCGTTTCGGCCAGCCCATGACCGGCGGGAAGGTCGTAGCCACCCGGCCCGACGAGCGCGGGCCGCAGCGCGAGGTCCTGCGCCAGGGCCGGCACAACATCAATCCGTTCGCCTACGAAGTACACAAGGTCCCGCCGGTGCGGATCCCCGAGGGCAGCGTCGGAGTGCAGGTGCTGTTTGACGGCGAGCCGCCCAAGAACCCCAACCGCTACGTAGTCGATCGCGGTGAGCGAGGTGTGCAGCCGGACGTGCTGCCACCGGGGCTGTACTTCAATAATCCCTATGCGCGCGAGATTCACATCATCGACGTGCGCAGCCACACCATCGAGCTGCGCGGCGCCGAGGAAATCCGCTTCCCCTCCAATGACAGTTTCCAGATCCTGATCGAGGGCACCGTCGAATACGCCATCCGCCAGGACCTGGCGCCGTACCTGCTGGCGGCGGTCGGCGATCACGAGGACATCAAGCGCAAACTCATCCTGCCGTTCATCCGTTCACTGGCGCGCATCGAAGGCTCCAAGCTGCAGGCCCGTGAATTCATCTCCGGCGACACGCGGCGCGCGTTTCAGGACAAGGTCTTCGGCGGCCTGCGCAAGCAGTGCTACGAGCAAGGCATCGAGATCCGCTCGACGCTCATCCGGCGCATCGAGCCACCCGCCGCCATCGCGGAACCGATCAGCGATCGGCAGATTGCCGACCGGCAGATCGAGCAATATCGCAACGAGATCGAGCTGGCGGGGTCACAGGCCCGGCTGGTCGAACAGGAAGAGCTCCAGAAGCAGAACCAGGAGCTGGGCAAGGCGCGCCGCGACGTGGTCACGACCATCACGCAGGCCCAGCAGGGCCAGAGTGTCGCGCTGGTGGCGGCCAACCAGCGGCTGGAAGTCGCCAAGCTTGAGCTGGAAGGCGCCAAGGAGACCGCCGCGGCGCTGCTCTCGCGCGGCCAGGCCGAGGCCGCCGTCGCGCTGCTCGAGTTCCAGGCCAAGGCCGCTCCGTTGCGCGACGCGGTGGCCGCGTTCGGCGGCGGGCGGGAATACGCCCAGTACTTTCTGTATCAGAAGCTGGCGCCGGCCGTGAAGTCGGTGATGGACAGCACCGACGGGCCGTTTGCCGACATTTTCCGCGCGTTCGTGCCGACCGGTCCCGCCAGCGCAGGCGGGCCCTCCGTGCCGGCCGCGCCGCAGTGACGGGAACCGCTGGCCGCACGCATCGGGAGACGCAGGCATGCATACC
>CAYOHG010000561.1:0-2481 GCA_964403685.1 uncultured Planctomycetales bacterium | reverse complement strand
GCCGTACGACGTGCTCGATGCCGCCGACAAACAGGCTCTGCTGGCGCGCGACCCGCACAACTTCGTCGCACTCGACCTGCCACACGTGCCGCCCAAGCAGGCCGGGCCGCCCGAGGCCTATCTGGCCGCGCGCCGGAACCTCGACCGCTGGCTGGCCGAGGGCGTGCTGCGGCGTGACGAGCGGCCGGCCCTCTATGTCTACCACCAGGAGTTTGAGCACGCCGGCCGCCGCTGCACCCGCAGGAAGTTCTTCGCCCGCCTGCGGCTCGAACCCTTCGGGCAAGGCAGCGTGTTCCCGCACGAACAGACCTTCGGCGGACCGAAAGAGGATCGCCTGGCGCTGATGAAGGCGACCGCGGCGCAGTTGAGTCCGATCTTCGGCCTGTATCCCGACGCCTCCAACGTCGTGTCCGACCTGCTGGCGAGGTCGCTCGGCGCGGAGCCGATTCTCGAAGGCCAGCTCGACGCGACGCACAACCGCGTCTGGGCCGTGACGCAGCCGGAGACCGTCGCGCACGTCGCCCGCCTCATGGCGGACAAGCCGGTTTACATCGCCGACGGCCACCACCGCTACGGCACGGCCATGCTCTACCGCGACTGGCTGGTCAGCCAGCGCGGGCCGCTGCCGACGGAGCACCCGGCGAATTATGTGCTGTGCGTGCTGTGCGCGATGGAGGACGCCGGCCTGCTGATTCTGCCCACCCACCGGGTGCTGCCGAAGGTGGCGCTGTCGGCGGCGTCGCTGGCGCGCGAGGGTGAACTCGACGTTCAGCCGCTGCGCGTCGCGCGGGCCGACGACGTTCCCGCGGCGCTGGCAGCCCTGGGTCCGCAGGCGGTCGGGTTCTTCAGCGCGGCGGATAACGCCTACCTGAGCGTGCGCCCACGCGACCCCGCGCTGCTGGACGCGGTCGAGTCGAAGCACAGCCCGGCCTGGCGCCGGCTGGGACTGGCCTTCCTGCACGCCTGGCTGCTGGATCGCGTCGTTGCGACCCGGCACTGCGCCGGAGCGGCCCCGGAGATTCACTACGTCAAGTCAGCGGCCGCCGCCGTCGACGAGGCTCGTAGCGGCCCAGGCTGCGCTTTTCTGATGCAGCCGACGACGATGAAGGAGCTGAGCGACGTCTGCTCGGCGGGAGACCTGATGCCGCAGAAGAGCACGTTCTTTTATCCGAAGCTGGCCAGCGGGCTGATCGTCCACTCGCTGGAATCCTGATCGCCTCGGCTCGAAGCCGCGTGAGCCTTTGAATCACGACAAAGGGACGGCGAGCCGTAAGGCTCGCCGTCCCGGTCGCGACATGGCGCGGTGCAGTCGATCGAAGCGGGCACGGCGTGCTTGCGTCCGCGTGCCCCGAACAGCCTACGCCGAGAAGCCGAAGTTGATCAGCAGCGTCGAGAGGTCCGTCAGGTTGACGACGCCGTCGCCGTTGAGGTCGCCGGCGGCGTAGCTGCTGACCGCGGCGCCGAAGTTGATCAACATGTTCGACAGGTCGGTCAGGTCGACCTTGCGGTCGAAGTTGGTGTCGCCGAGGCGCGTGCCGAGGACGCTAACGACGATGTCGCTGACGTCGTTGATGTCAATCAGCAGGTCGCCGTTCATGTCGCAGCTCAGGTCGATGAAGACGGCCTGGTCGAGGTCGCTCCAGTCGCCGAAGTTGTCGAAGACGTAATCGATGTCTTCGACGTCGACGGTCCCGTCGGCGCCGCGCGGCAGGCCGCCGGCGTTATAGACGCCCGAGCCGGCCACGTCGGCGCGCGAGTCGCCGGCGTTGTAGAGCTTGGGGGTCGGGGCCGAACCGGTCACCAGCGTGGTGTTGAAGTAGTTGGTGTCGCCACCGGCCACCGCGGCCCAACCGTTATCGACGTTGGTGAAGCCCGTCGCGCGATTGAGCACGCCGCTGACCATGGCCAGGCCGTCGGCGGCGTAGCGGGCGTCGTCGGCATCGAAATCGCCGTCGCCGTTGTGGTCGCCGATGATCTCCGGAATCACGTAGTTAGTGCCCAGGGAACCAGGGTTGCCGGGAACGACGCCTTCTGCGGCGACGAACCCGCGCGGATCCGACAGCGCGTCCATCATCGGAATGATGTCCGCCGCGTCGCGGTCGCCGTCGTTATCGAAATCGCCGGCGATGCGATTGCGCTCGCTGAGGTTGGTGTTGCGCACGACGGTGAAGTTGCCATTAAAGTCAGCGTAGTTGCCGTTGGTGCTGCCGTCGGAGTAGGTGAACCCGGAGAGGCGGTTGGGCACCTGGCCCGCGACGTTGACGCTGCCGTAGGCCGGGACGTTGCCGCCCGAGCCGGTGACGCCCAGCTCGTTGGTGCTGCGAATCAGATCCTGCACGCTCTGGATCAGGTTGGCGTTGGGCTGGACCGCAGTCGGAGCGGTTGCAACCGTCACGCAATCAAGGCCGGCCAGCAGGAAGTAGTTCTCGGCCAGGAAATCACCGGGGCTGAGCTGCTCATCGGGGAGGTTCGGATCCGGCG
>CAYOHG010000560.1:0-2483 GCA_964403685.1 uncultured Planctomycetales bacterium | reverse complement strand
ATGCCCACGACGGCCTTCGCTTCGCGACCGGTGCGTCGTCTGGCGAGTTCGGGCCAGCGCGGCCCGCTACCTGTTACATACGCGGGGCGAAGGAAGGTAGCGGTTGACGGCGCGGCTGCGCTTGACAACGCATAACCGTACGGTTATATTAACTGTATGGAGATCGCCTTCCGAGCTATCGCGGATTCGAGCCGACGCGCGATCCTCGACTTGTTGGCCACGGATTCTCGCACGGTTTCCGAGATGCTCGCCCATTTCAGTTTCACGCAACCAGCGCTGTCGAAGCACCTGCGCATTCTGCGAGAAGCCCGGCTCGTGGGCTGCGAGGCGGACGGACGACAACGACGATACTTCCTGCGACCTGAGGGCTTGCGCTCGGTAGCGGATTGGTTGCGGCACTATGAGCGGTTCTGGAACGACCGCCTGGATGCGCTTGGCCGCGTGCTTGATGAATCAGGCAGGGCGTCGCCATCTCGGCCCGGTCGGACAAAGCGAGGCAAGTGATGACGCGACTGGACTTCCAGCGCTGGTATCCGCACCCGCCGCAGCGCGTCTGGCGCGCCCTGACGGACCCCGATTTGCTCGCCCAGTGGCTCATGCCGAATGACTTCGCGCCGCGGATCGGGCACGCGTTTACGTTCCGCACTGACCCAGCGCCCGGCTTCGATGGCGTGGTACGTTGCGAAGTGATCGAACTTGAAGCGCCCCGCCGCCTCGCGTTTACCTGGAAGGGCGGTCCGATCGACACCGTCGTGCGGTTCACCCTTTCGCCCGAGCGCGCCGGCACACGCCTGACGCTGGAACAGACTGGCTTCCGTGGACTCAAAGCGTGGCTGGTGAGCCGAATACTCAGAGCCGGCCTTCCGACGCTGTACGGAAAGCGCCTGCCACAAGTGCTGGAGTCGCTCGCGGCGGGCGGCGCACCGGGCAGCGACCAGGTTAGGCAGAACGCGTGCATGGAACGTTCGCAGGGATTGATCCGCAGAGTCCTGAGCTGGCTGCAAGGAGAGACGAATGAGCGCATCGATCGCTTCGATGAATCGGTTTCTGACGCTCCACCCACAGGGAAAGAAGGGCGTGCGGATTGACCGCCGCAAGTACGACGCCATGCGTGCGGCGCTGCTCGCGGTGATTCCGCGCGACGCCGCCGGCATCGCGTTTGCTGACCTGCCCAACAAGGTGCGCCAGCGGCTCGATGGCAGCCTGTTCGGCGCTGGTGTTTCGGTGAAGTGGTACGTGGTGACCGTGAAGCAGGACCTCGAAGCGCGCGGACTGATCGAGCAGGTTCCTCAGTCGCGCCCGCAACGGCTGCGCCGGCCGGCAAGGGGAGGGCGATGAGACTGACGTGGCTATGGGCTGTGCCGCTCGGGCTCCTCGTCAGCGCCGCTGTGATGACGGCCGGGCCCTACCGCGAGTTGTCGACATTCGGTCCGTTGTTCGACGAGGCTCCCGCGCGCTCCATAGTCGAGGCGGCGGAGCGCGTGGCCCGTGGCGGCTCCCGATTGCGGGCGCTCTACGCCGCACACCAACGCTGGGATCTTCTGTTTGCGCTGGCAAACGCCGGCGTGCTGGGGTTTCCTATCGTCGTGTTCGGCACGCGGCTGCGGGTGCCCGCGGTGTTGATGGGAACGCTGCTTGGACTGGTGGTCGCGTTCGTAGCCGCGGACGTGCTGGAGAATTGGCTGGTGCTACGGGCGGTCGGCAGCGGCAACGCGGCCGGAATCGTCGCGGCTGCGCCATTCACGCGGGCCAAGTTCGCGCTGTTTCTGGGAGGTGCAGCGGGGGCGACGATTCTCAGCTTGGTGTGGTCCGTTCGGACTTTGATAGCCCGAGTGTCGGGGCGTCGCCGCGCGCGGATCTGCCCCCTCGACAGCGCGTCGTTCCGAGCCGATCGGGGCGTCGGCGAGTGAAGCACACCCACCCAGCGGGGCGGTGGGGCACGCAACCGCGCCCGCCCTGCGTCCTCGAATCCGACCGATGCCAGATCAAGGGTAACTCGTGTCGTTCAACGAGCACACCGTAGCTGCGACCGGCCTGGTAATCGCTGCGCGCCCCAAGTTGATCGGCCCAGTCAATCTCTTTACGATGCCCAGGTATTCCTCGCGCTTCCAGCAAACCCAAACCAACCAACCGCGAGAACGTTTGCGAACTACCAAGGGCACACGCCTCGGCCTCACCCTTCAGCAACGAGGAGGCTGAGCATAAGCGAGCCAACGACCTCAGAGAAAACCCGAAAGCGGATGGCTGTTAACCACCCGGTGCGCGTTAACTGGTCGGTCGGCTGTTAACGAGAGAAACGGAGAGCGCCGGGGCCGACAGGCGCCCCCGGACGGCTCGCCCGTGTGGAAGCGACCCGAAACGGCGCTCTCTCGCCGCCCCGCCCGTTCCGACGACATCCGTAAACCCTTGCGAACCCTCGCGTTAAAGTGAGCAACCCCGGGCGCTCTCCGGCCCGGGGTTTCGCGTTAACTGGTCGGTCGCCA
>CAYOHG010000559.1:0-2492 GCA_964403685.1 uncultured Planctomycetales bacterium | reverse complement strand
GGCTTAAGGCGCGCGGCGCGCGGCGGCGGCGCCGGCGCCTCGGGTGGCAGAATGTCACCCAGCGGCACCTCGACGGAGAACGCGCCGAGGTCGACTTCGGCGCGGTGCTGCTCGAGCCGCATGCGCACGATTCGCCCGTCGCGATTGAAATCGCGAACACGGACCGGATCGCCGGGACGCAGGTGCACGACCGCCTGCACCCAATCGTGAAAATCCGACTTCTGGCGCTCCAGCAGCTTGCGGGCTTCATCGGCCTGGGTCTGAAGTGCGCTGGCGTCCAGGCGGGCCTGCTCGGCCTGCTTGCGTGCGTCTTCGGCGTCACGCTTGGCGCTGGCGGCGCCGCGCAGCGCGGCCCGCAGAGCGCGGGCCTGCGGCGTCAGCTCGCGTTTGGCGGCGATGACCAGCCGTTTGGGCATGCCCAGCCGCTGGGCGATGGCGATTGCGTTGCTCTGTCCGGCCTCGCCGATGCGCAAGTGATACGTCGGCCGCAGCGTCTGCACGTCAAACTCGACGGAGCCGTTCTCGACCCGCTTGCGGGTGAGCGGAAAGCTCTTGAGCGCGCCCAGGTGGGTGGTCGCTACGCAGCGGCATTGCAGCCGCAACAGTTCATCCAGGATTGCGCGGCCGATGGCGGCGCCCTCGTCGGGGTCGGTGCCGGCGCCCAGCTCGTCGAGCAAAACCAGCGTGCGCGGGCCGGCCTTGCGGAGCATCTCCATCTGCCGCGTCAGATGCGCGCTGAAGGTGCTCAGCGACTGAGCCATGTTCTGCTCGTCGCCGATGTCGATCAGCACGCTGCGAAACACCCCGAAGCGCGAACCGGGCTCAACGGGCACTGGCAATCCGGCCTGCACCATCAGCGCCAGCAGCCCGATGGTCTTGAGCGTGACGGTCTTGCCGCCGGTATTCGGCCCGGTGATGACCAGCAGGTCGAAGTCTTCCCCCAGTCGATAGGAGATCGGCACGACCGCGGCGCCGTTGGCGTTGCGGTCGGTCCGCTCGGCGAGCAGTTTCATCAGCAGGGGGTGCCGCGCGCCGCGAACCGACAGCGCCGGCTCGTCGGTGACTTCCGGGCAGCGCAGGTCGAATTGCCGCGCGGCGCGGACCTTGGCGACAATCAGGTCCAGCACGGCCAGCGCGTCGAGGGTCTTCAGGATCGCGGCGCTGTTGATGTGGATCTCGTGCACCAGCTCCCAGAGGATGCGGTTGACTTCCTCGGCCTCCTCACTGCGCAGGTTGCTGACGCGGTTATTCAGTTCGACGGCGACGGCCGGCTCAACGTAGATCGTCGCGCCGCTGTCGCTGGCGCGGTGCACGATTCCGGGGACGCGGCCGCGGTACTCCGTCTTGACCGGCAGCACGAGCCGGTCGCCGTGAAACGTGTAGTTCGAGAATTGCAGCCAACGGCGCGTTTCCGGCTCGACCAGCAGGCGATCGACCGCGTGCCGGATCGCTTCGGCCGCCGCCCGAATCGCCCCTCGGATGCGCGCCAGCTTGGGGCTGGCATCGTCCCGCACCTGGCCGCGCTCGTCGATGACCGCCCGCACCCGCTGGCCGATCGTGCCGAAATCACCTACCCGCTCGCGCAGGTGCCACAACTCGGGCTGTTCGGCGGTCACGCCGCCCAGGTACACGGCGATTTCATGGTTCGCCGCCAGCGCGTCGCCGACCCGCGCGACTTCGTCTACACCCAGCCGCAGCGGGGGGGCGCTGCGCTCCAAGGCGCCCCGCACATCGCTTATTCCGGCGAACGGCGGCAAACCGTGCTGTTCGACATAGGGCCGCAGCTCATCCTGCTGCCGCAGCCAGCGGTGAATCAGATCCAGCCGGCTGGAAGGCTCGATCCGCTGCGCCAGCGCGCGGCCGAGCTGCGACTGGCAGAAGCTGGCGATCCACTCGCGGACCGCGAAGAAATCCAGGCGTTCGAGCGAATGGCTGTCCATGTGATTCCGGTTGCGGCGGGCCGAGGGCGTTGCCAGAATACCTTCCGGGCGACAAGCGGGAATCGGTAAACCGGCCCGACGCGGCTCACCGGGGAGACGCGCTGCGACCGACTCGCCGCGGGTAAAGCGTATGCGAAGCGCTGCGGAAACGACAGGGCCGCGGGTTGGCCGCGGAGTGCCTGTTCGGCGCAAGGCAAGCCTGGCGCTGCTGGCCGTGGCCGTGCTCCTTGTGCATCGGCTTGCTGCACAGCAGGAGCCCGGCGAGCTGTTGCGTGTGCCGGGTTCGCCCGGGGCCGCAGTCGCTGCTTTGCTGGCGGCCGGCGAACACACCGCGGCGGTGGAAACGACATCCGCGTGGCTGTCGGCGCGGGCGGCCCGCGGCGGAGCGGACCCGCGCGATTGGGATGAGCTGCTCGCGCCGCTCAAGCCCGAGCAGCGCGAGACCCTGCTGGGGGCGCTGCTCCCGCTGCGCCCCGGCGACGTCGAACTGCGCGAGCGGCTGGCCGTGGAGCTGGCAGGGCGCGGCGTCTGGACTGACACGCTTGAATTGCT
>CAYOHG010000558.1:0-2492 GCA_964403685.1 uncultured Planctomycetales bacterium | reverse complement strand
TGCTGGGCGATGCCCAGCTTCTTCCACGCGGCGACTGGGTCGCGCAGGTCGAGCTTGCCGGCGTTGAAGACGAAGTCGGCGTACTCGCTCAGCGACATTTCGGCGTCCTGGGCAGCCGCCAGCGTCGGAAACGCCGTACCTACCCACCGCAGTCGGCGGGAGTTTTTTGCGGGCAGCGCGGCGCGCTGGAAAAAGAGGTCCAGGATCGGCTGGCGGGCGCGGCTGAACGTAGCCTGGCGGGCCGGATCGACGTTGGACAGCGCTTTCTTGTTCGATTCCGCCCAGACGCCGATGTTCACGTTGACCTCGCCGGTGATGAACCGATCGATCGGCGATACGTGTTCGAGCTGGCGCTGGCTGGCCTGCTTGAGGAAGATTTCGGTGCATTCGTCGGATTGCATCCGAACGTACGGGTGTCCGCCGGCCGCCAGGACCGCCCGGTAGATCGCGATGACCAACGGCTCGCCTACGCTGCTGGCTCGGATGAGCACCAGATCGTCCTTCTTCACGGCAGTGCTGTAGTTCACCAGCACGGCGGCCAACCGGTCGAGTCGCGGGTCGTGCATGAGGCTCTCGCTTGCGGATGGAATGGGCTCCGGGGCCGCCGAATGCGCCTTCGGCTCCCGGCGACGGCGATCATAGGTGCGTCACGGGTGCGGCTCAAGCCGAGCGCGCCGCGGCCGACGCGTCGGACCACTCCAGGGCGATTTCGGCAAAATCGCCCAACGGCGCATATCCGACCCGCTGGTAGATCGCATTCGACACCGGATTGGCCAGATCGGTGAAGAGCAGGCAGCTTTTCCATCCGGTTCGCAGCGCATGCGCGCTGAGCGCCGCAACAAGATTAGAGGCGTAACCGCGCCCGCGCTGCGCCGGGGGCGTGTACACCCGACTGATCGAGATTGTGCGCACCAGCGGGCGCGTCAGCCAGGCCATCGCGAGCGGACCTCCGTCGCGCCAGACGAATGCTGACTTCGAATCGATGCCCTCTCGCACCGCGGCGCAGGCGTCCGCTGGCAGGGGTTCGCCATGTTCCTGGCAGAATTGTCTGAGCCAGCGCGCCAGATCGTCGACGTCCCCTTCGCGCGCGCCGCTGAACGACCCCGGACAGCGTTGCGGCCAGCGAACCTCGCGCAGTTCGAATAGCCGCATCGACCGCACGCGCCGCGCAGCCGCCACGCCGCCGGCGCACAGCTCGTCGGCGAATCGAACCGCCGCTGCGTCCGGGCCGACAACGGATTGCGGTCGGATTCCCCGTTCGCGCAAGGCTTCCGCCAGCGAGGCTGCGGCCTCGATCGGCGCTGCGGAAAGCAGCACCGCCCGCGGAGGGGTCTGAACCAGCGCCGCCACAACCTGCCCGCATGCTTCGATCGCAACCAGCAGCGGCGGCTCGGACGATTGGCGCTGCCCCGGGTCGCAGCGCGCCTCGCGCTGCGGACCGGCGATGGCAGCCAGAACGCCCAGCGGCAGGCTGTTGCCGGCTTCGTTTGCCAGCAGCGCCGGGCGCACAGCCTGCTCGAATTCCAGCGGGTCATCATAGAATCGCGCGGGCACGCAGGCTCCCTCGTTGATCGGCGGGAGTCTACCCGCTCGGGGTGCGGGCCGGCCGAACTCACGCCTGGCCCGGAATCATCGTGGAAAACCGCGCCGTGGCGCGGGAGCCGCTGCACCCCGGGGGGCGGCATTCCGCGGCCCCGGGGTGCGCTCTCCTGGAGGAAGGGAAGTTCCGTTCGAGCTCGCCACACGACGCGGACACCCGACCTCTCGCGAAGTTCCCGGCGCCTGTTGGCCACGCTCACCAGGAAGACGAATGACCGGCGCCTGCGGCTGTCGCACAGAGCCGCTTTTCCCGCCACGCCCCCGCCGACCGTCCATCACCCGGACCAACCAGGCCGGCCGTGTGTGGTATGATCCGCCTTTGAGATCGCCATGCCCTTCGTTGCCGCCGCGCCCAGCCCCGTTCCGGCCGACCTGTGCGAAGCCATTCGCGCCGCCCGGCGGGTTGCGCTCGTCGGCCATGTCAACCCCGACGCCGACTGCCTCGGCAGCATGGCGGCGTTGCGGCTAACCCTGCCTCTGTTCCGCATCGAGCCACGCATCTCACTGCCGGCGGGCTCCGTATCCCGTCGCCTGCTTTCGCTCGCCGAGCTCGGTCAGCTCAGCCCCGCCGCCGTTCGCGAACTGGCCGGCTGCGACCTGGCGATCGTGCTGGATACGGCCCGTCCGCGGCGGGTGAACCTGGAGGGCAAGCTGGACGCGCTGGGCGGCGTCGCGGTGATGAACATCGATCATCACGCCAGCAACCCGGCGTTCGGGCGCTGGAACTGGATTGAGCCGCAGCGCAGCAGCACCAGCGAGATGGTCTGCGACCTGCTCGCGACGCTGGGCTGCGAGTTCAGCTCCGTGGTCGCCACGGTGCTGTACGCCGGCCTGCACGCTGACACGCAGGGCTTTTCGCTTGCCCGGACGACGCCGCGTGCGCTGGAGTGGGC
>CAYOHG010000557.1:0-2492 GCA_964403685.1 uncultured Planctomycetales bacterium | reverse complement strand
CCCTTCCACCAGCGGAAACTTCACAAACACGCTCGGGTCATCGACCGTCTTGTAGCCCTCGCCCACTTCGCCGCTGGACAGCGCCGTGCCGCCCTGGGCCCACCACCAGACGATCTTGTGCCCCTGGTACAACACGCCGCGCTCGAACAGCGTCTTCAGCGACCACCAGACGCTCTCGACGTAGTGCTGGTGGAACGTAACGTAGGCGTCCTTCAGGTTCACCCAGAAGCCCAGCCGGCGGGTCAGCTCTTCCCACTCACGCGTATAGCGAAATACGCTCTGGATGCACTTCAGGTTGAATTTCTCAACGCCGTAGGCTTCGATCTCCTGCTTCGTGCGGATGCCAAGCTCTTTGCAGACCTCGCGCTCGACCGGCAGTCCATGTGTATCCCAGCCAGCCTTGCGCTCCACCAGGAATCCGCACATCGAGCGGTAGCGCGGGAAGATGTCCTTCATCGCCCGCGTCAGGCAGTGCCCAGGGTGCGGCATGCCGTTGGCCGTGGGCGGCCCCTCATAGAACACGAACGGCGGCGCTGCGGCCCGCAGCTTGAGCGACTGCCCGAATACGTCGTGCGTCTCCCAGAATTCCAGGACGCGTTTCTCGGCCTGGGGAAAATCAAATCGCGCCGGTAACGGCTCGAACATGCGCAAGCTCCGCTGGTGCGGCCCGGACCCCGCCGGGTCGGGCAAAACGCGTACTTTCGGGCGCAACCCGACCCGACGCAACCGGCCCTGACCGGCCGGCCGCATCACTCCGCCCGCAGCAATACCGGCTCGGCGGCGCCCGCGGCCCCCGGCTCCCCGGCCGCTGACACGCCCGCGCTCGCGGGTTGCCGGTCGAACAGCCGGATCTTCTCCCAGGCGCGCGAGTTGAATCGGCGCAACAGCAGCACGCCCAGAATGATGATGTACGCGGCGCACATCGCCCACGGGCCGTGATAGCCGAGCTGCGGAGCCCGCCACATCAGCAGGCATCCACCGGCGACGAAGATGCCCCAGCAGCAGGCCGCAAACAGCACGGCCGGTCCGCGCGTATCGCCCGCGCCGCGCAGCGCGAAGCTGTACACGATGCACAGCGCGTCGGAAACCTGGAACAGCGCCACCCACAGCATCATCGCGGCGGCCGTGGACACCACCTCGCTGTGCACAGCCGCGTTCTGCTCGTAGCACAGCAGGCTCGCCAGCGGGCCTCCGGCCAGCGCAAACAGCAGCGCCATCAGCCCCATGAAGCCGCAGATGACCCGTCGGGCGACGCGCACGCGCAGCACGGCCTCCTCCGGCCGACCGGCGCCGACCTCGTTGCCCACCTGCGTGGTCAGCGCGATGCCGATGCCCAGCGCCGGCATGAACGAAAGATGCATGAACTGGATCGCGATTCCCGCCGCCGCCATCGCAACCTTGCCGTTGGGTGGCATCATCAGTTGCACGAACACCAGCCACGCGCCGATATCGACCAGCCACTGAAAGGAGATCGGGCTGCCGAACCTCAGAATGTCGAGCAGTTGCCGCCCGCCCAGACGAAAGCCGTGCCGCGTGTGGTAGCGCTCGTCCAGGCTCCGCGAAGCCAGCGGGAGCAGCAGCACCGCCAGCCGCACGCACCAGGCCAGCAGCGTCGCCAGCCCGCTGCCGGCGATACCCATCGCGGGAAAGCCCCAGTGGCCGAAGATCAGGGCGTAATTGCCCAGCGCGATCGTCACCAGCGAGGCCAGCACCGCGTAGAAGGCGATCATCGGCCGCTTGATGCCGTTGTAGAAGCTCTCCAGCCCGGCGCTGGCGGTCATCGGACCGATGGACCACAGCGCGTAGGTAAGGAATCGCACTTCCATCGGCTGCACGTCGGCGGGATGTCCCCCCGCGTGCCCCAGCAGCGCCACCCAGTTCGGACACAGCCAGGCAAGCGGGGCGCTTACGACCGTCGCCGCTGCCGCGATGACAAGGGTCTGGGCCAGGTAAGCTCCGGCCCGATGCGACTCTCCGCGGCCCTCGGCTTGCGAAACAAACGTCTGAACACCCTGCGCCATGCCCATGCCGACGCAGGCGATGGTGAACAGCAGCAGCGTGCAGGGGTAGATCGCCGCCTGCGAGGCCGTGTCCAGCGTCGAAACCATCACGAAGTCGATGAAGCCCATCAGCATGCGCGAAAGCGTCATGCCGACCATCGGCAGCGCCAGCCACAGCAGCGCCAGCGTCAGGTTTTCGCGCCCGCGGGCGGCGGGCACGTCCAGCTCAACTCGGTGCAGCACGCGCGTTCTCCGGGTCAATATCCAACAAAAAACCCCGGCGGTTCGGTTCTCCGCCAGGGTCCTGGATGCTCTCAGAAAGCTGTGATCAGGAACTATGGCGGCGCTGGCAGAAAATCGCCCGCGACGATGATCTGCATGGTAATCCGCGGCCGAACCATGAACCCGACTCCACGCGCGGACTGGCGCAGCGCCGCCCCGCACGATAGCAAGCCCTTCTAATGGGCCGGCTGCCCGGCGTCAAGCGAAAAC
>CAYOHG010000556.1:0-2500 GCA_964403685.1 uncultured Planctomycetales bacterium | reverse complement strand
GGCGGTCGGTGCAGTCGAACGGGATGCGGAACGTTTGGGCGGGGTCCAGGCCCAGGGCCGCGGCCATGCGCGTGAAGGCGGCCTCGTGCCGGCCGACGCCGTCGGCGGGGTGCAGGTTGAGCGGCACACGCAGCCCCTGCTCGTGCGCCCAGCGGAAAAACGCCTCGGGATCCGGGAAGTAGCGCGGGTTCCAGGTGTAGCCGGTCCAGCCGTCCAGATGCCAGTCCATGTCGACGACCAGCACCGACAGCGGCACGCCGTGCTGGCGAAACTGGCCGACCAGGTCGCGCAGCTCGGCGTCGCTGTATGCCCAGTAGCGCGACCACCAGGCGCCAAAGACATACCTCGGCGGCAGCGGCACGCGCCCGGCCACGTGTGTGAATTCGTAAAGCGCCTGGCGGTAGTCGTGCCCGTAGCCGAAGAAGTACCAATCCAGGGCGCCGGGGTCACGCCGCGGCGCCGCCCAGGGCCAGTCGCCGTCATCCAGCAGCAGGCGCTGCGAATCGTCGACCAGCGCCCAGCCGTCGCGCGACAAGATGCCGGGTTCGAGCTGCGTCGATCCCGAGACCGTGTCCAGCGTTCGACACGTGCCGCCCAGATTGCCCGCGTCGGGCGCGCCCGGGTGCCAGCAGACGGCGCGTCCGGCCAGGCTGAATTCGATCGAGAGATTCTCCGAGTCGAATGCGTCGCCGTCGCCGCGGTAGCACAGTCGCAGCGCGCCGGTGTCGATCCGCACGCCCTCGCCGCTCACCTCGCCGCGAAAAGCGCAGACCGGCATGCGCCGGTTGACGAAGGCGAATGAAGCGCGATCTTCGAACGTCCCGTCGGGAGACCATTCAAGCCGCAGCAGCCGTGGCGTGAGCACGGTGAAGCGCACGTTGCGGGCCGCGACCGTCGCACGCGGGTCGGCGCGCGGGTCCCAGCGTTCGATCATTCCGGCATTCCCCCTCCGCCGAATGGCTGGAATACGGCATCCAGTCGGAGCGTGATCAGACCAGACCTCGGCCGGCCGCGGCGCTCGACGTTTCCATTCGTGCACAGCGCGATGCACCAGTGCCAATTGGCGATCCGCTGCGATCCAATCGCGTTGAAGTGTACCGCGGGCAACGCAGCGGCGTCCAAACAACGCAGGTCGCGGACTTGAGTCCGGAAGCGTCCGCCGCGAATCGCCGAAACGCGGCGACTCATCGGTCGGCCTGGCCGGGGCGCTACTGCCCTGGGTAGACGATCAGCCGATCATGGACGAGAACGACCAGATCGTCGGTGCCGTCGCCGGTGACGTCGCCACAAAGCGCTTCGCGCGGCTCGCCGCCGGAATCGGGCTCGTCGCTGAAGCGTTTTCCCTGAAAGACCTGGAACTGCATCACGCGGACGAGATCTCCGTCGGGCCGGGGGGTGAGGACTTCGATATTGGCCTTACGCATGTCGACGACCGCGATGTCGCGCACGCCGTCGTGGTTGAGGTCGCCGACGACGGCATCGGCCAGCCAGGCGTCCTTGATGGTTGTTTCGTAGCTTTGTTCCTCGACCAGTGTTGCGGCGGGCTGATCGGGACGAATCAGCAACATGCGATCGAGGTCGGCCAACAGCAACGCGGTCTTCGAGCCGGGCAGCGACAGGGGGACCAGCCGGGGCGCTTCGAACGATCCGACCCGCAGCGTTCGGCCGACGGCAAAAGCACCGTCAGGGCGGCGTTCAAAGACCAGCAGGTCGCGCGCTTTGCGATCCAGCAGGGCGACGCGCGGGCCGTCCGGTCCGGGCAGGACGGTGATGCCGCGCAATTGCGCGTCCGACGACTCGGGGTTGAACTGCTCGACCACGGCCCAGGCGCCATCCTGAATGCGCAGGGCCCGCGCCAGGCTCTTCTGGGCCAGCAACAGCTCGGGTCGCCCGTCGCCGGTGACATCCGCGACCGCCGCATCGCCCAGGGCCGCCTCCTTGACCAGTTCGGCGCGGGTCAGGTCGCCGGCCAGCTCCTCGAATCCGCCATCGGCGGATTGCAGGAAAGCGCGCAAGGGCGAGAAGCGCACGAACAACAGAACGTCATTGCGCCCGTCCTGGTTCACGTCGGCCAGCAGCAGGCCATCGGGGTCGTCCTTGAGTTCACCGACGGTGACGCGGCGCGGTTCGGCGCCGCGCTGCGTGATCTGAAGGACATTGCCCTTTTCCAGGCGGCGCAGCGACACGAGCGTGTCGGGTTTTCCGCCGGCGGACAGGCTGCCGAAGGTCGCCGAAAGCGGCGCGTCGCCGGGTTCGATCGGCGCGGGGAAGCTGATGCGACCGTGCTCGTAGCGCGCCGTGCCGATCATCTTTTCCTTGGGGCTGGCGCTGATGATTTCGTTGCGGCCGTCGGCATCGACGTCGGCGACGCACAGATCGAGTGTGTTCAGCAGGCCGGGGAATGCCACGCCGCGGCGAAGCTGCCCGTCGGCCTGCTGAAACAGGATGACCTGCCCGCCGTCGGGGTCGCCGATCAGCACGTCGTCGAGCCCATCGCCGG
>CAYOHG010000555.1:0-2510 GCA_964403685.1 uncultured Planctomycetales bacterium | reverse complement strand
GCCGCCCGGCGCGGCCGCACGAGCGCGATTGCGGGTAGCTTGCAGCAGGGCGCTAATCTGCGCGGCGCGCGACTCGGATGCCGCCGAGACCGCGATCGCGACGCGTTGCCCGGCCTGGCGCAGCTCCTGCACGACCGCAAGCTGGATTGGCAGCACGCGGCGCACCACCTGCTCGCGCGAGCCGGGCAGCAGCGCTAGCAACGGCGCACCCAGCGCGTAGCGCCGCAGCTCGCCGACGCGCTGCGGGTCGGGCGGTTGCCGCGCCAGCGCCTCGAACAGCGGGTGCCCGACGTACGTCGCGTTCACGCCCGCGCCGCGAAACCAGGCTTCCTCGAATGGGAGAATGCACGCGACCAGATCCGCGTCGCGCGCCAAGGCGGCGTTGCGGCCGGCCCGCGACGCCCACGTCTGCGGCGCGATGTAGTACAGCACCGGAAAGCCCGCCTGCTTGGCGCGCCGGGCCATCGGCAGATGCAGCGCCGTCGAATCCATCACGACGACCACGTCGGGCGGGGTGCGGCTCCACGATTCCTCGGCGGCTCGCAGCGCGGCCCGCCCGCGACCGATCAGCTTCACGGCGCCACCCAGCATCGCGGCATGGGTCACGAGGTCGAAGACCGTCTCGACGCCCTCCGCGCGCATCCGTGGTCCCGTCAGCCCGAAGAACCGCGCCTCGGGCAACGCGCTCCGCGCCGCGCGCACCAACGACGCCGCGTGCCGGTCGGCGGAATCCTCGGCCACGGACAGGAAGACTCGCACGCGGACCTCCGGGTCGTGAGTGTAACCGCGGCTGCGCACGCTGTGGGCCACCGGACGTGGCGCGGTTGGCTTGGCGTTCGCACGGTACTATCCTGCTCAACCGCGCCGCCCGGGCTCCGCGCCGGGCCGGATGTGAGTGACGACACTCGGGCCTTGATCGACCCGCAACCCGGAAACATGCGCCATGAGCCTCGATCCACGCGATATGCAGACGATCCTCGCGTCCGACTGCGGCTCGACCACCACCAAAGCCATCCTGATCGAGCAAAAGGACGGTGAATACCGGCTCGTTACGCGCGGCGAGGCCCCCACGACCGTCGAGAAGCCCGCCGAGGACGTGACCCGCGGCGTCCTCAATGCGCTGGGCGAGATTGAGGAGCTGACCGGCCGGCGGTTCGTCCGTGATGAGCGCGTCTGGTGCCCGCGCGACGGCGCCAACGGCTGCGACGCGTACGTCGGAACCAGCTCGGCCGGCGGCGGCCTCCAGATGATGGTCGCAGGCGTGGTCAAGAGCATGACCGCCGAGAGCGCCGCCCGGGCCGCGCTGGGCGCGGGCGCAATCGTCATGGATGCGCTGGCCACGAACGACGGCCGGCTCAACCACGAGCGCATCGAGCGGATCCGGCGGATGCGCCCGGACATGATCCTGCTTTCCGGCGGGACCGACGGCGGGACGATCAAGCACGTCGTCGAGATGAGTGAGATCATCGCGGCGGCGGATCCGCGGCCGCGGTTCGGCACCGGGTTCAAGCTGCCGGTGATCTTCGCCGGCAACCAGGCCGCGCGCGGCGAGACCGAGCGGATCCTGGGCGAAAAAGCCTCGTTGCATGTCACGGAGAACCTGCGGCCGGCGCTGGAGCGGGAGAACCTGGGACCGGCCCGCCACCGCATTCACGACCTGTTTCTCGAACACGTCATGGCGCAAGCCCCCGGCTATCAGAAGCTGATGGGCTGGACCAGCGTACCCCTGATGCCGACGCCCGGCGCGGTGGGGCTCATCATGCAGCTCATTGCCCAGCGCGAGGGCATACAGGTGGTCGGAGCGGACATCGGCGGCGCGACCACCGACGTTTTCAGCGTCTTTCGCGCCGATGCGACGGATGCCGCCAGCGCGCCGGTGTTCAACCGCACGGTCAGTGCCAACCTGGGCATGAGCTACAGCGTGTTCAACGTCGTGGCGGAAGCGGGTTTCGAGAACGTCGTCCGCTGGGTGCCGCTCGAACTGGACGAACGCGACATCCGCAACCGCATCCGCAACAAGATGATCCGCCCGACCACCATTCCGCAAACGATCGAGGAGCTGATGATCGAGCAGGCCATCTGTCGCGAGGCTCTGCGGCTGGCTTTCGTGCAACACCGCGCCATGGCGGTCGGGCTGCGCGGCGTGCAACAGCAGCGCACGATTGCGGACACGTTCGAGCAGACCGCCGGCGGACAGTCGCTGGTCGACCTGATGCGGCTGGACGTGATCGTCGGCTCCGGCGGGGTGCTCTCGCACGCGCCGCGCCGGCAACAATCCGCCCTGATGATGATCGACGGGTTCTACCCCGAGGGTTTCACCGAGCTGACCGTCGATTCGATCTTCATGATGCCGCAGTTGGGAGTGCTCAGCACGGTGCACGAGCGGGCGGCGCTGGAAGTCTTCAACCGCGATTGCCTCGTGCGCCTGGGCTGGTGCGTGGCGCCGCGCGGCGCGGGCAAGCCCGGCCAGCCGGTGATGAAATGCGAGCTGCGCGCGGCCGGCCGCGGCG
>CAYOHG010000554.1:0-2515 GCA_964403685.1 uncultured Planctomycetales bacterium | reverse complement strand
GCCCGCACAACGACACCTGGTCGTACAACGCCCGCAACGAGCTGACCGGCTCGACGCGCTGACCCCCAAGTACTGCGGCGGCCGGACGCCGACCTTCCGCGAGGAGCAGCGTTTCCTCTTGCGCTCCTGTTCGCGCCCGTCGGTTGCTCAAATCAGGCTGCAAAGGCCACCAGCCGCTGTGACAAGTCGGGAAGAGCGAGACACGTGCTGGCGTCCAGGTCTGCAAACGGTGAATCGTCCAGGTGGGGCGACCGATTTGCACGGAATCGGTGGTCGCTGGCAGCCGTCGGCGTGTCATCATCGCAAGCTAACCGGTGCCGGCGCGCGATCTGGCTCGTCGGTCCTTGCGGAAACCGCTCCAAAGAAGTTCAGCAGCAGGCTGTAAAACCAGTCGCGCGCATACGCCGCGAAGCCGACGTGGCCGCCGCCTTCCAGCAGGATGACGGCGACGTTCGGATTGCACACTTGCGCGCCCAGCTCGGCGGTTGCCTGCACGGAGGCGGTCGGGTCATTCGCCGCGTGCACGATGAGGACGGGAATTCGGGCGCACTCCAGCTTGTTCGCCGTATCCGGGGTCGCGCCCGGCCGCAGTTGCAGGTAGCGCAGCCCGTCCGCGACCGCGCCGGAGTATCGCAGCGGCGAGCGCGCAAATTCCGCTTCGATCAACGCCATCAGGCTGCCGTCGGCCGGTGCATATCCGGCAAGCTGCTTTTGTTCGCGGATGCGTTTCTGGAGCGCGTGCAGGACCGGGTCGCGCAATCGGGGTGTCGGTGCTTCGCACGCCTCGAGCAGGTCTTCAAACCCGACCACCGGCGAGATCGCCAGTACGCCGGCCTCGTAGTGGCGTGATTCGCTGAGCGGACGCAGCAGCGGCGCGAGCCGCGGGGAAACGTTGCGGTCGGCCGCCGAGCGACCATCCTCCCAGGCGGCCAGCAAGGCGAGATTCGCTCCCCAGCAGAAGCCGATCAGCCCGGTCCGCTCGACCTCGGGGCGGGCCTGGAGCCACTCCGCCAGGGCGAGCAAGTCCCCCGTCTCGAGCACTCCGAACGTGGAGGAAACCTGCGGCTGGACTTCGGCCGTGCGTCCGTATCCGCGCAGCTCGATCGCCAGAGCGTGCCGGCCCGAATCTCGAAGCGCTGCAACGATCGCGCGTGTCCGCTCGACTTCGAGGGTTCCGAACAAACCCGGCAGCACGACGATGCAGTCCGCCGCGATGGGCCGGTCGCCGCGGGTGGCCAGCCCGAGGCGCCCGAACAGCCGTACACCGTCGGCGACCGGAATCCAGACGTCTTCGAAACCGTCCCAGGGTGGTAAATCGATGTGCGTGTCCGAGCCGTGGGCGCACTGGGCCGTGTGCATTAGTCCCAGAAAGTTCTTGAGCAACGAGGAACGCGCTTTGGGGTCGGTGCGAAAATGCACAAATACGTCGATCAACCGACCGTCTGGGCCGACGAGTTCACTCTCGGTCAGCGGCGGGCGGTGATGGCGCGGCAGCAGCGACGATAGCTGCGGTCCGCAAGCAGCCAGCCACTCACGCGCACTCGCGGCGGCGGCCGCACCGCCTGGTGGCGACACGGCGCGAACGGCCGCCAGGTCGGCCTGGATGGTGCGCTCGGCAAAGCAGCCGGCGCTCAGGCTGAGCACGGCCGATCCGAGCGCGATTGAGATTACGACGACGACCCTGGCCTGGCCGCGCGCGAGTGACTCAATCCGTGGGTGCCCAACGTGCAGCCCGACACGTTTCATCACACGAAGCTCGCTGGTCGGGTCTGGATACACGGTTCGCGGAGGCTGAGCATAGCCGATGCGCGCGCACCGCGCCGAACCGATTGCGATCGGGGATCGTCGGAACGCGCGCCGGTCCGGGACTGGTCGCTCCGGGTTTCGCGACGCAGGAATTGGCGCGACCCGCTCGACTCGGGCAACATTCGCGTTCGCCGCTCGTTAAGCCCAAAGGCGGTCACGCGCGGCGCGCAGAGGGGCGTTGGGTCCCGAGTGAGAAGGCGACCACGGCCACAGGTGTACAAAGGAAGGTACATGCAAGACTTGTATTCGGCGTTGCGGCAGAATCGTTCGGCCCGGTTTCTGCAAGTGTCGCTGGCGGTCGCCACGCTGGCTGCGTTCGCCTGGGGGCAGGGGTCGGGTCCGCAACCTTCCTCTACACCCGCCTCGCAGCCGGTCGCGCGCGGGCTGGTGCTGAACAGCGAAGCCGCCTGCGCCGGTTACACGCTCTTCGCTCCGCTGAACTCGACCACCACCTATCTTGTCGACATGCGCGGCGCGCTGGTGCATTCCTGGCCGAGCCAGTTCACGCCTGGACAGTCCGTTTACCTGCTCGATGACGGCTCACTGCTGCGCGCCGCCCGTGAGCCGAACAACGAGCACTTCGGCGGCGGCGGGATCGGCGGTCGCATCGAGCGCCTCGCGCCGGATGGCAAAGTGCTGTGGCATTTCGTCTACGCCGACCAGAATCACTGTCAGCATCACGACATCGAGCCGTTGCCCAATGGCAACA
>CAYOHG010000553.1:288-2528 GCA_964403685.1 uncultured Planctomycetales bacterium | reverse complement strand
GCTGTGCGCCGGCGCCGCGGTGCTCTTGTCGCGCGCCTGCTGCCAGCTCACCGTCACGGTCATGGCGTTGTTGGCCGGATCGCGCTCGATGGTCGGCGGGTTGCTGACGGCGCCGGGCAGCCGCGCCTCGACCGTGGCGACCCAGTTCTCGATCGCCGCGGGCGGTGCGCCGGCGCCGTCGTACTCGTAGTCGGTGAGGTTGTCCGAGTTGCTCCACATGTCCGCGATCACCTGGTTGGCGAGAAACGCGGCGTCGGTGCGGTACTTCGCCTCGCCCATGTCCTGGAAGGCGCTGGCCTGCATCCCGACGATGGCAAGGATTCCGACCGAGAAGATGAGCAGCGCGATCAGCGCCTCGAGCAGCATGACGCCGCCCTGCTTCGCGGGGTTGGCCCGGCCTGGCTGATCAATTTTCATATGATGTCCTCCTCGTCCGGTCTTCAGAAGGTGCAGCGGCGCGGGTCGCCGGCCGGCAGATTCGAATCGGGGTCGCACAGCCGCACGCTGCCGGAGACCGACACCACGATCCGCAGCGGCCGCAGGCCGGACATGGCTTGCGAGCCGGTGATGTCGATCTGCTGGATCGGGAACGAGCCGTCCTGGTTGCTGGAGGCGGGTGCACCGATCGGGTTGAAGGTGACCCGGTCCGCGCCTCCGGGCTGGACCGCCAGCGTCGCGTTCTTCGACCCTTCGTTGCCGGTGCGATCCTGCAAGGTCGTGCGCGGGTTGACCAGCACGACAGACCAGTTGGAGCCGTCGCGCAGGATGAACTCGACCGGCCGGTTGCGCCGGATCGCCTCCGCCCGGGCGAGCTGCACGCCGTTGACGAGCGCGTCGGCCGCCGTGCGGATCTGCGAGTTCTGCATCCACAGCCGGAAGGTCGGCACGCCGATGCCCATCAGCACCGCGAGCAGCGTGACGCCGATCAGCAGCTCGACGATCGTGAACCCGGATTGTCTGTGTGCGGTTAGCATTCTCCACCCTTGGTTCTGATCCAGCAGGCGCCGTTGACGGTCCAGCCGGCTTTCGCCGAGACCGTGGCGCGCTGATTGGCCTCGTCGACGGTGAATTCGAAGTCGGCTACGTCCGTGCCGCCTTTGCCGACGGCATGGACCAGATAGCCCTGACCGTCGGCGTCGATGTCGCAGTTGAGCGTGAAATGCTGGGTGTCCGCCACGGTGGCCACCGTTCCGGCATCGCAGGCGCCGGCGTAGGTGCGCATATCCTGGTAGTACTGCTCCATCCGCACGCGCTGGGAGGCCAGGCTGGCTGCCGCCTCGGTCAGCTTCCCGCGCACGACGTAGTCCCGATACACGGGCAGGGCGACCGCGGCCAGGATCGCCACAATGGCTACCGTGATCATCAACTCCAGCAGGGTAAATCCCCGTACCGCTTTCATCTGTACGCTCCTATGGCCTCGGTTGTGCGCATATTACGCAGTTAAATCCGTAGCTTGCAAAAACCGCCGACTGGCGGTCCGCTGCCGGGAACGAGCGGCCGGATTGCCGCTCGTCGCCGGAATGAACGGTCGGGACGGCCGACCCTCCAACGCTATGCGCGGGTCACGGGTGCAAGACGGGTGCCAGAAGACGGGGCCCGAGAAAACAACGGATTAGAGGTATAGTGTGGACGGCGGGCAGCCGCAGGGCGGGTGCCGGCCACAAAGACCAAAATTTGATTGGGGGGCGGGGTCTAGTTCAGATGTAAGGCGGCTGGCCGTAAGCGCGACTTAGACACAGTCCAACCGCCTCGTTTATACTACTAACTATGCACAACGCTCACTTCGGCCGTGAGAGCCTGGTGGATCTGCTCCGCCGGCACGGCATCAATCCGACCCACCAGCGGATCGAGATCGCCCATGCCCTGTACTCCCGGTACGACCACCTGTCGGCCGATCAGGTGCTCGCGATCGTCAACGAACGCCATCCCGAGACGTCGCGGGCGACGGTCTACAACACGCTGAACCTGTTCGTGGAGAAAAGGCTGATCCGGGAGGTGATCGTGGACCCGAACCGGGTGTTCTACGATCCGAACACGCGGCCGCACTACCATCTGTACGACGTGCGCACGGGTCAGCTCACCGACATCGATGCCAAGGACGTCACGGTGAGCGGCCTGCCGCCCCTGCCTCCCGGAGTCGTGACCGAGGGCATGGACATCGTGGTCCGGGTGCGCTCGAGCGAATAAGCAGAGCGGCGACTGCTCACAGCCCGCTGAAGCGCGCCGCCCGCTTCTCGCGG
>CAYOHG010000553.1:0-278 GCA_964403685.1 uncultured Planctomycetales bacterium | reverse complement strand
GCGCATCAACGTGAAAGCGGGCGGCGGCGGTCTGGTCGACGCCGAGTTCGCGGCGCATCTCCTCCAGCTCGCCTACGGACGCTACGACCGATCGCTCCTTTCGCCGTCGACGCCGATTGCGCTGAAGCGCGCCGCCCGCTTCTCGCGGAACGCCTGGACGCCCTCCCGGAAGTCTGCCGTCCGTCCCGCCTCCCGCTGCAGCTCCGCCTCCAGCGCGAGCTGCTGCTCGATGCTGTTCCCGGCCGAGGCGTAGAGCGCCTGCTTGATCAGCCCATAAG
>CAYOHG010000552.1:0-2532 GCA_964403685.1 uncultured Planctomycetales bacterium | reverse complement strand
GTCTCGGGCTGCCCAGGCACCTCCTCACGAAACGAGCGATACAGGGCCTTGGGTTCGAAGAAGATGACCGGGTCCGGGTCGAGAATCGCGGCCCGCAGCAGCGCCCGCGCATTGCGCGGCGAGGAGGGCAGCACGACCTTCAGCCCCGCCAGGTGCGCATACGTCGCCTCGGGGGCCTCGCTGTGGTGCTCGATCGCGCGGATGCCGCCGCCGTACGGCATGCGGATCACCATCGGGCAGGTGTATCGGCCGCGCGTGCGGTTGCGGAACCGCCGCACGTGTCCCTCGATGTGGTGAAACGCCGGGAACGAGAATCCGTCGAACTGCATTTCGCAGATCGGTTTGAAGCCGCGGAAGCACAGCCCGACGGCGGTGCCGGCGATGGCGGCCTCGGCCAAGGGCGTGTCGACGACTCGATCGGGCCCGAACTCCTGGATCAGGCCGTCGGTCACGCGAAAGACGCCGCCGTCGACGCCCACGTCCTCGCCCATGACAAGCGTGTTCGGGTCTTCGCGCAGACACTCGGCCAGTGCGAGATTCAGCGCTTGCACCATGTTGAGCTGTGGCATGGGTCCAGGCTCCGTCGAATCCAATCAATGCGCGACCGGGCTGCCGATTGGCGGCTCGCTGGCCGGCAGCGGCGCGGGTTTGCCATTCTCGAGGTAGTCGCGCAGCTCGGCCTCCTGGCGCGCCAGGTCGGGCGTCTGCTCGGCGTACATGTGATGCAGGAACTCGAACTTGTCGTGCCGGTGGTTTTCGTAAACCGCCACGCCCTCGTCGATCAGCTTCTTGACCTCTTCCTCCATCACCGCCTCAATCTTCTCGTCGAGCAGCTGTTTGTCGTAGAGGTACCGCCGGAAGCGCGGCAAAGGGTCGCGCTTCTCCCACTGCTTGACTACGTCCTCGCTGCGGTACTTCTTCGGGTCGTCGGCGGTGGTGTGCATCTTCAGTCGGTAGGTGATGGCTTCGATCAACTGCGGACCGCCGCCGGTGCGGGCCTTCTCGATCGCCTCGCGACAGGCGGCGATGACGGCCAGAATGTCGTTGCCATCGATCTGGAGCGCGTTCATGCCGTAGCTGATGGCGCGCTGCGCGAGGGTCTGACAGGCCGCCTGTTTTTCGCGCGGGACCGAGATCGCCCAGTGGTTGTTCTGGATCATCAGCACGAGCGGCACCTGAAAGACGGTCGCGAAATTCAGGGCTTCATGGAAATCGCCCTGCGACGTGCCGCCGTCGCCGATGAACGCCGCGCAGACCGTGCTGTCCTTGCGGAGTTTGCAGCCCCAGGCGATACCCATGCCATACTGGCACTGGCTG
Organism: uncultured Planctomycetales bacterium; assembly: GCA_964403685.1. Taxonomy (GTDB): domain Bacteria; phylum Planctomycetota; class Phycisphaerae; order UBA1845; family Fen-1342; genus CAYOHG01. Next base: position 1,215 of record CAYOHG010000552.1, on the reverse strand, counting down.
CCGATCGGCACGCAGATGGGCAGGTCATTGACGCCCGCGGGCACGACCGAGCCGGCCTCGTGTCCGCCCCACCAGAGCAGGTAGGTGCCGACCGGCCAGCCGCGGTAAAGATAAGCGGCCAGCTCGCGATAGGTCGGGGCCAGCCAGTCCTCCTTGCGGAGACAGTAGGCCATCCCCAGCGCGGTGGCTTCCTGGCCGGTACAGGGGCCATACGTGCCGATGCGGCCCTGCCGTTGCATGCCGAGGCAGCGTTCGTCGAGTCGCCGCGTCAGCAGCATGGTCTTGTAGAGCTTGCGCAGGTCGGCGTCGGGAATCTTCGGCTCGACGCTGGTGTCGAGCGTGCCATCCTCGGATAGCACGCTGAGCCACTCAACCGTGAGAGGGATGTCGATCTTCTTTCGCGGCACGTGTTCACCCTCGCAAGCGTTTCGCGGCCCCAATCGCTGGGATCGTCCCGAGGTGGGACAAACGCGGAAGTTTACTCGCGCCGCGTGGGGCTGCCAACGGGTCGGCCGGCCACCGAGCAGCGCCGCAGCCGAGCTAGCGACACCCGACTCCGAAGTTCGCCAGCAGCAGACTGAGATCGACGAGATCCGTCGCGCCGTCGCCGTTGAGGTCGCCTGAACAGGCAGCCGGCGGCAGGCATCCGAAGTCAACCAGCAGCGTGCTGAGGTCGGTCAGATCGACGCAGCCGTCGCAGTCGAGGTCGCCGGCGAGGGTACGCAGCCAGGTGCCATAGACGCCACCGCTGGAGCCGAAAACCTCGCCTGCCACGTACGCGAGCAGCATCTCCTCAGCGCGGGCGTGCAACTCCTGGTCGAACGTCAAATCCTCACCGGGCACGTCCAGCGCGCCCAGCCATTCCTGTCCGACGAAGCGCAGCGACGTGAGCTGAGGTTCACTGTCCTGAACGCCGACCATGGTTGCGATCGCCCGATCGTCGCCGATGAAGCGAACGCGGTTGTACGTCTGGAAGGCGTATTCGATTGAATACGGGTTCTCGGCCGGCTGCCAACCGACCTCGGGTTCGTGGCGCAGCGCCCAATAGCGGATGAACGGGCCGTCGAACCGCGACAACATCGCGAGCACACGGCCGCTGGGCGAGGTGTCGATCGCGCCGAAATCGAGATACGTGGCGGCGTCCGGGCCGAGCAGGATCTCCGCGTTCTCCCACTCGCCGGAGACCAGCCGGCTGCCGACGATAGAGCGCAGCCC
>CAYOHG010000551.1:0-2535 GCA_964403685.1 uncultured Planctomycetales bacterium | reverse complement strand
ACGGCGACGAAATGTGGTTCATTGAGAACCTCGGCGGCGGGGCTCTGGCGCAATACCTGAAATTCCCCTTCAACATCAACACGACCGGCAATTTCATCACGCCGCCCCGAGCGTTAGCAGGCGATTTCGACGACAACGGCCGCGATGAGCTGGTGTATGTCGTCGACCCGACGCTCTATGTCGATGCGCGAGTCCTGCACTTCTGGTACACGAGCGGCTCCATAGCCCAGATTCACCGGGGTGACTGGCAGACGAATAACCCGATCACCAGCCTGAGCTTCACGCGTGCCATGACCGTGGCCGACTTCGACGGCGACGGGCGGGATGACGTGTGTTTTTCCGGCCTCATCTTTCAGCCCCCGGAAGCCACGCCGGTGATCGCCGTCTGGCACGATTTCAACGCGTCGACGCAACGATTCGACGCGGAAGACGTGTATCCGTCCTTCGAGGTTGCCGACCTTCTGGCGATCCTCGATTCCGATTCGTGCCGGCCCGATCTCATGATCTCCGACAGCGACGGCACCCAGTTGCAGTATTGGCGGCAGAGTTGCGCTGGGAAGCCCGAGTTTACGTGGCTGGCCAGCGTCACCGGCTACAGCGCCACGGCACCCGACTTTGGCATGTCCATTGAGTGTGCCGACCTGGATGGCGACGGAGATGCCGACGTCGTCAGCCGCCAGAAGCTGACCGAGCCGAGCGACGGCGACGCGATTGAGCTGAGCTTCAACGGCGCCAACGGGGCCTGGATTCGCGCCGATCCCGGCGCCATCGATTCATCCGGCTTTCAGACCACCGACAACAACGAGATTCTTCGGCCGCGCAACCTGGCGACGGCCGACCTGATGGGTAATGGGCTGCCCGAAATCACAGCCGCCTTCGAGCGGCGCATCGGGCAGTCCGGCGAACCGGACACGATCTCCGTGGCGATCTGGCATGTGCGGTGCCTGGGGGACGTGACACGCGACGGTCGCACCGATCTGCTCGACCTGTCCACGCTGCTGATCAGCTTCGGCGCCTGCGGCGATGACGTGCTTTTCGGCGATGCCGATTTGAACAAAGACGGGTGCGTTGACGCGCTGGACCTGTCGCTATTGCTGGTAGACCTGGGCTGCGAGTAGCGTGGCACGTCAGCCGAAGTCGACGCGGGTGACACCGGCCGGCGCGGGCCGAATCAGACTGCCTCCCGGGTGACGCAGGTTCGTTCTTCGCGCAAAACTGCTTCGCATGTCGGGCGGGGTGGTTTTCCAAGCTACCGCTCGGCGCGCTCGTCCATCGGTCCCCCACGTGCGTACTTGACCTCGCCGCAAACCGCCGGCCTCTTCCAGCGGCAGTGCACCGTCGGAGTCTAGTCAACCTCCAGCAGCAGGCTGAGCCGCGCGCGCAGTTGCCGGCGGGCCTGGAACACGTGCCACTTCACCGCCCCGACACTGCAATCCATGATCGCCGCGACCGTCTGCTGCGGCAGGTTTTCGACGGAGAACAGCAGCAGCGCCGCGCGCTGGCGCTGGGGCAGTGATTCGATCGCACTGCGCAGCGTCTCTGAAAGCTCTGCGGCAAGAAGCTCGCAGTAAGGCGGGTGCGTGCGCGCGGGCAAGCCGTCGAGCGGCTCCTCCGAGTCGCGTCCGCTGGCTGGATGGCGCCGATTGCGGTCCACGGCCCGGTCGCGGCGGTGATTCAGCGCCAGGTTGGTAACAATCCGCAGCAGCCAGGAACCAAAGCGGTACTCATCCTCCAGGTGACCGACATGGCGATACGCCCGCTCAAACGCTACCTGCACCACGTCCTGCGCGTCGTGAGCGTCGCCGACGCGCCGCCCGGCGACGTTAAGGGCCCGCCGGTGGTAGCGCTCGACGAGCTGGTCGAACGCCGCCCGTGAGCCGGTCCGGCTTTCCCGGACCAGCGCCAGCTCGCAGTTTGCGGCTGACTCGATCGATGATCTGTTCCCCTGCCGAAGCACTCGCTTCATCCGAAAGGCACCCGATCCCGCGCGCGGAGCGGTGGCGGATGGCGGCGCGCCGGGTTCGGCACGCCGTCAGGCTCGCGCAGGCCGCGCCATCGCGGGGTGATTCGTCCTCAGAGACGGCTGGACGGGGCCGGCTATTCACAGCCTCGCCGCAACGTGCTCGAATCGGTTGTCGCGATTCTCCCGCCGTGCAACGCGAGCTCTTACGGTCGCCGCGGGTTGCTGGCCGTGCCGCCCGGGCGGCGGGGAAACGAGGTGCTCCAGTTTTTGTACCGCAGGGAGGGAAGAACCGCGTCGCGGGGAACGGAGGCGGGGCCGTCTCGCGGGTTAAGTGATTTCCCCAAAAAGGTTTATAGACTTTCGTCGCCTCCGGACATCTGACGTGTGACGGCGTGCATGTTTATCAGTATGATGCGTGGAACCGCCCGACCAAGGTGAGCAAGGGCTACCGCGAGGGCGCGAGGGTGCATAGCGGGTTTCGGCTGGGCTTTTCACCACACGAGCATCAAGAATATACCTAGCATAAGCACACAAAGCAGCAGGAAGTCGATCCAGAGCACTGCTAGTGGTTC
>CAYOHG010000550.1:0-2536 GCA_964403685.1 uncultured Planctomycetales bacterium | reverse complement strand
GGAGAATGTCGTGCGAAAGCGCAGCGGGTGGATCGGGCTGGCGTTGGGCGTGGTCGTGCTGGCGGGCGTCCTTGGCGCTGCCAACCGGCTGGTGGCGAACCAGAAGGGCGCCGGCAGCGGCAAGATCGCCGCCGTCGACATCGTCTTCGTCTTCAACGAGTACCAGCGGATGAAGGACCTGGAGGAAGAGCGCAAGACGGTGACCGACCGGTTGCAGAAGGAGAACGAGGAGCGTCGCAAGAAGATCGACGCGATGCAGGTCACGCTGGAGCAGATGCAGCCGACTGACCCGGCCTATCGGCAGCGCACCCAGGAAATGCTGCGGATGCAGATCGAATACAAGAACTGGTACGACGTGATGCAGGCGGATCTGGCCCGCGAAATCGGGGTCTGGACGCGCAAGGTCTACCTGGAGATCATCGAGGCCACCACCGACCTGGCCCGCCGCGAGGGCATCGACCTGGTGATCTACCACGAGGATTTCACGCCGACCGGCTTTGATCCCGACACGATCAAGCAGCAGATTCGCGAGCGCAAGGTGATCTACGCCAGCGAGAACGCCACCATCACGCGGCGCGTGCTGGACGAATTGAACAGCAAGTATCGCGCCCAGCCGCGCCAGCAGATGATGCAGCTCGGAGTGCAGTAGAGCGGGTGATCTCATTCGAACGCGGACCGGGGCAGCATGAGCGCCGAAACGGTCATCAGCGTGGAGCAGCTCGCTGCGCGGCTGCGGGCGCCGTTCGAAGGCGATGGTGCCCGGCTGCTGCGGGGCGTCGCCACGCTGGCCGAGGCGACCGGAGCCGAGCTGGCCTGGCTGGGTGATCCGCGCTACCTGCCGCAGCTCGCACAAACCCGCGCCGCCGCGGTGCTGGTTCCGCCGGATGTGCCCAACCCCGGCGGGTTGACGCTGGTGCGCGTGGCGGACCCCGACCTTGCGCTGTGCGGAATCCTGAGCTGGTTTGCGCCGCCCGCGCCAACAATTCCGCCGGGCGTGCATGCGACCGCCGAGGTTTCGGCGGACGCGCGGGTGGATGGCGCGGCAATCGGTCCGCGCGTCTGGGTCGGTCCGGGCGTGGTGATCGGGGCTGGTTCGCAGCTTCATCCCGGCGTCTACGTGGGGGCGCAGTCGCGCATCGGGGCCGATTGCGTGCTCTGGCCGAACGTCGTTGTGCGCGAGCGCGTCACGATCGGCGACCGCGTGGTGATCCACCCGAACAGCACGATCGGGGCGGATGGGTTTGGATACCTCAGTCGCGGCGGCCGAAATCTGAAGATACCGCAGGTGGGCACCGTCGTGATCGAGGACGACGTGGAGATCGGGGCCAATTCGACCATTGATCGCGCTCGCAGCGGCGTGACGCGTGTTCGGCGGGGCGCCAAGATTGATAACCTCGTCCAGATCGGCCACAATTGCGATATTGGCGAGGACAGTGTCCTCATCGGGCAGTGTGGAGTGTCGGGGTCGGTTCGGCTGGGCCGCGGCGTGGTGCTGGCGGGGCAGGTGGGAGTCGCCGACCACGTCGCCATCGGCGATCGGGCCCAGGTGGCCGCAAAGTCCGGCGTGCCGCACGACGTACCCGCGGGGGCGATCTACCGGGGGATTCCCGCGATAGACCACAAGGTCTACGCCCGCGAAGTGGCCTCTCTGCGGCGGCTGCCCGAGCTGATCGAGAAGTTTCGGCGGTTGAGCAGGCGAGTCGAACAGCTTGAGTCGCCAACAAACGATCCAACACGAGGCTGAAGTTCACGGTCGTGGCCTGTTCACGGGCTGCGACGTGACCGCCCGGTTTCGCCCCGCGGCGGCCAACGCCGGCATCCTGTTCGTTCGCAACGACCAAGCCGAGCCGGTCCGCGTGGCCGCGCGGCTTGAGAACCTCTCGCGCCGCGCCCGGCGGACGGCACTGCGCAACGGTACGCTGGCGATCGAGACGGTCGAGCACTGTCTGGCGGCGCTGCGCGGGTTGTCGATCGATAACGTGATCGTCGAGCTTGACAACGCCGAGCTGCCCGCCGGCGACGGCAGCTCGCAGCCGTTCGTGGACGCGCTGCTGGCGGCGGGCGTTGAGCCGCAGGACGCGGAGCGCGAATCGATTCCCATTAACGACGTGCTGCGGGTGAGCGAAGCGGATGCCGAGCTGGTGGCCTGGCCGGGCGAGCCGGACCGGCTGGACATCGTCTACGAGCTGGACTACGGGCTCAGCAGTGCGGTCGGGCGGCAGGTTCACCAGATCACGCTGACGCGCGATGAATTCGTTCGCGAAATCGCGCCGGCGCGGACCTTCGTCACCGATTCGGAGGCCCAGCAGCTTCGGGCGGCGGGCCTGGGGTCGCACCTGACCTACCAGGACATCCTCGTCATCGGCGAGCACGGACCGATCGAGAATACCTACCGTTTTCCCGACGAGTGCGTTCGACACAAGATCCTGGATCTCATCGGCGACCTGATGCTGGCCGGCGGCTTCGTCTGCGGGCGCATCTTCGCGCGCAAGTCGGGGCACAACCTCAATCATGAGCTGGTGCGACGGATCCTGGA
>CAYOHG010000549.1:0-2539 GCA_964403685.1 uncultured Planctomycetales bacterium | reverse complement strand
GTGCTGATCGGGGAGACCGTCGTCGCCATCGGAAACCCGCTGGGGCTGGCCCACAGCGTGACCACCGGCATCATCAGCGCTACCGATCGCACTCTCCAGTTCTCGCCCGAGGTCGAGTACACCGGACTGCTTCAGACCGACACCGCGATCAACCCCGGCAATTCCGGCGGACCGCTGCTGAATCTCAACGGCGAACTGATTGGCATCAACAGCGCCATCCGCGGCGACGCTCAGAACGTCGGCTTTTCCATTCCGGTCGGTCGGCTCTGGGAGCTGCTCCCGGGCATGCTTGACATTGAACGCCGCGAGCGCGTGCGGGTTGGATTGCAGGTCGACGGACCGGCCGGAACCGTGCGGTCGGTAACCCCGAACACCCCGGCGGCGGCCGCGGGGCTGAAGCCCGGCGATCGGATCGTGAAGCTCAACGACCAGCCGCTTCAGAACGGCATCGATTTCTATGCTCGTCTGCTGGAGCAGCGGCCCGGCAACCAGGTGCGCCTTACCGTAAACCGCGGTCCGGGGCAGCGCGAGCAGCAGGTCAAGCTCAAGCTGGAACCGGTGCCGCCGCCGGACGGTAATCGGCTGGCGTCGCGCGCGCTGGGGCTGCGACTCGCCGAGTTTGATCAGCAGGTGCGCAGCCGGTACGAGCTGCCCGACGACGTTGGTCTGATCGTCGAGGAGGTGTCGCCGCGCGGACCGGCGGATCGCGCGGGAATCGAGGCCGGCGACATCATCCAGCGAATCGGGCGCGTACCCACGGCCTCGCTGGACGCGCTGGGGCTGGCGCTGGAGAACGTCAAGCCGCGCGAACGGCTGCTGGTCGAGGGGATCCGCGTGCACGGCGACGGCGCGCCGTTCGCATGGCAGACGGTGGTGCGGGTGGGCGGTTGAGCGACTGACGGGCCACGGCGGCCACTCTTGCGGCCACGGACCCTCGGAGCGGCGCTGCACGGAAGGCTGACCATGTCGAGTTGGCGATTGCAATTGGATTCGGCTCAACTGCTTGTCGTCGACGTGCAGCCGCGCCTGCTGCCGCACATTCACGGGCACGAGTCCGTGTTGTCGCAGTGCATCCGCATGACCCAGGCGGCCCGCGCGATGGAGCTGCCGACGCTGTTTTCCGAGCAGAACCCCCAGGCGCTCGGTGCCACCGTAGCCGAGCTGCGCGGCTGCGCCGTGGACGCGCCGGCAGTCGAGAAGATGGCCTTCAGCGTGTGCGGTTGCGAGCCGGCATTGGCGCGGCTGCGCGCGGCCGGCCGGCCACAGGTGCTGCTGATCGGGATCGAGACGCACGTGTGCGTGCAACAGACCGCGCTGGACTTGCTGGCCAGCGGTCTGCGACCCTACGTGCTGGCGGATGCGGTTGGGTCGCGCCGGCCCGACGACCGCGCCCTTGCGCTGGAACGAATGCGGGCGGCCGGCGTCATCGTGACCACCGTCGAATCCGCTCTCTACGAGCTCATGCAGCGGGCGGGAACGGACCTGTTTCGGCGAATCCTGCCCATCGTTCGATAAGCCGCCGGATTCAGACAGACGCGCACGGCCGCGCGTCCAGCAGGTCGCGCAGTCCACGAATGTGCGCGGGAGTGGTACCGCAGCAGCCACCCACGACCCGCGCGCCGCGATCCAGCCAGTCGCGGGCATGCCGCGCGTACTGTTCCGGCGACACCTCCTGTGAGAAACTCCAGCCGTCGATCGGTTCGGGATTGCCGATGTGTGCATACGCGATCAACGGTCGCCGCGTCGCGCGGGCCAGGTGCGGCAGGAGCGCCGAAAGCCCGACTGGCGGCACGCAGTTGATCCCGAGCGCCAGGGGATCAAACGGCTCTACCGCGTCCACCGCGGCTTCGAGCGGCTCGCCGCTGAGCAGTTCGCCGCCCTGGCCGGCGACAAAGCTCACCACGAAAGGTCGTCGGAACTGGTTGGCGGCCCAGGCGGCGGCGGCGGCCTCGCGCGCGGTGTTCATCGTCTCGATCCAAAGCAGGTCGGGCCGCGCTTCCGCCAGCCACTCGACAAACTGGACGTGCTCGCACCGTAGCGTTTCGAGGTCGGGAACCAGTTGCGGCGAGTAGCAGTCTTCGACCGGAGCGACGCTGGCCGCGACGAACACGCGCCGCCCTCCGGTTGTCGTACTCGCCGCGTGGCGCGCCAGCTCGATTGCCCGCCGGGTCAGCTCCGCGCCACGCTCGGACAGTCCGGCCCGCGCCAGCGTCCGAGGGTTGGTCCGGAAGGTGTTCGCGACGAGGATGTCCGCGCCGGCAGAGGCATAGTCGCGGTGGATATCCAGCACAATCTGGGGGGCGCTCAGCAGCGCGCCGGCCGACCAGAGCGGCAGACTGGTGTCCACGCCGCGGCGCTGGAGTTCGGTGCCGCCGGCGCCGTCGAGCAGCAGCGGGCCGCGCGACAGGGCCGCGGCGAATTCGTCAGCGGTAGTGGACATGACGCTCTCGGGCCGGGCCTCGCGTGGGCCGTCCCCACGGGGACTTTTTCGGATGATACACCACGCCGGTTGCGATCATCGCAACGTCTGGCTGGGGTC
>CAYOHG010000548.1:0-2541 GCA_964403685.1 uncultured Planctomycetales bacterium | reverse complement strand
GGTCTGGATCATCGGCTTCCAGAACGGCCGTCACATACTCCGCCACTGCTGCGTCATCAGTGAGATAGCGTGCCGCATCAAATGGAATCAGCTTCGCGCCACTCTTTGCTTTACTCATAGTTCAAGTTCCTTCAGTATCTTCTGAGCCCGTTTGATGTCAACCGAGCGGCAATGCGGACCTGGGCGCGCTGGTCTCGAAGATGGCTCCGGGCAATCCCCCGAGTACTTGTCGTCACACTCACTCCGGGAGGGCGAAAGCGATCACCGCGTCGCCCTGCTTGAAGCCGAACAGGGCGCTGCCGCCTGCGGCGACCACGATGTACTGCTTGCCGTCGATCTCATAGGCGACTGGCGGCGCATTCACGCCTGCTCCACAGTTGAACTGCCACAGCAGCTCGCCGGTCGCGGCGTGGAACGCGCTGAGGTTCCCGTTGCCCTCGCCCGTGAACACGAGGTCGCCGGCAGTGGCGAGCACGCCGCCGACCAGCGGGTCGGCCGTCTTGGCCTGCCAGCGGATCTTGCCGTTGCCGCGCACGTCGATCGCGCTCAGCGTTCCCCATTGCGGTCCGCTCACCGGCTCGAGCGTTGTGTAGCGCACGGCGGGCTGGTCGCCGCTGGCCGGAATTTCCTTGACGGTGTAGCGCATCGGCATGTGCAGCGCAGCTACGTACGCGAGCCCGGTACGCGCATCGAAGGACACCGGCGACCAGCTCGCACCGCCCGCGGCACCCGGCGCGATCTCGATTCCCTCCGCCGTCGGCCGTGCGAACAGATTGCTCTGCGGTACGAAGGCCTGGGACTTGTACAGCAGCTTGCCGTCGCGCCGGTCGAGCACGTAGACCCAGCCGGTCTTGCTGGCCTGTGCGACGGCGGGGACCGGCGCGCCGTCGACGAGGGCGTCCAGCAGCACCGGCGGGGAGGCGACGTCGTAGCCCCACATGTCGTGCGGCACCTGCTGGTAATACCAGCGCAGCTTGCCGGTCTCGATGTCGAGTGCGACCAGCGAGACCGTATACAGGTTGTCGCCCGGGCGGGTGACATCGTCCATCTGGGGCGAAGGGTTGCCGATCCCCAGATACACCAGCCGCAACCCGGGGTCGATCGCGGGCGTGGTCCAGGCCGAGCCGCCGCCTCGCTTCCAGGCGTCCCGGTACTGCGTGAACGTCGCCTTCTCGTGCGCGATGTCCCGCTCGAGAGGAGCTCCGTCCGGCGTCGTGGTGCGGAACTCGCCCTCCCAGCCGGTCGCGGGCGTCGAATCGAACTGCCAGAGGCGCTCGCCCGTCTGCGCATCGAATGCGGCGTAGAAGCCGGCGCGCTGGCTCTGCCCCGCGATGCCGACCACCGCGCCCACCGGGGCCCCTGGCCGGTCCGAATCGAGGTGCAGCCCGTAGCCCACTCCCGTGATGCCGACGATGACTTTGCCCTGATACACCATGGGCGCCATGTTCGCGCCCACGCCGGTGGTGCCGGTCACCTTTTGCTGGCGCAGCGGATCGTCCGCCGCGAGCTGGTCGGTGCGTTCGGCCGTGCCGGCCAGGTCTTCGACCAGCGGCGCATCCCAGACCAGCTTGCCGCTCCTGGCATCGAGCGCGATCAGGCGCGCATCGACTGTTCCCATGTAAACCTTGCCGTAGGCCACCGCCACCCCGCGGTTGGCCGGGCCGCAGCACATCTTCTCGGTGCGCCGCTTGTGCGTGTAGCGCCAGAGCTGGCGGCCGGTTCCGGCGTCCAGCGCGACCACGTGGTTGAACGGGAGCGAGACGTACATCACCCCGTCCGCGACGATCGGCGTGGCCTGGAACGTGGATGTCACGCCGCTCTGGTAGATCCAGGCCGGGCGCAGGCGCTTGACGTTGCCGGCGTTGATCTGCGCCAGCGGCGAGAAGCGCTGGTTGCCGTAGTCGCGCCCGTGCGTGAGCCAGTTGGCGCGGTCCGTGCCGGCGCCCAGCAGGCGCTCATCGCCGACGACACCGGGCTCTCCGTAGACGCCGAGCGCCCCCGCCACCAGCAGCGCGCCGAGTGCGATGCGGATTCGCAGCATGCTTCCTCCCCTGTAGGTCGAATCCCGAGGAGGGAAGCGTACCGCAACTTCGGGTTCGCCTCCCGGGCCCGGCCTGGCGCCTGGCGAATCTCCCGCATCGCCGGGCGAGGCGAGAAAAAGAAAACGGCCCGGTCGCCCGGGCCTTTGCGTCGAGCCGGAGCGGCTAGGCGATGGGTTTGATATTCAGCGCGAGCTCGCCATCGGGTCCGGTGGTGACGTCGAAGGACACCTTCTGCTTCAACTCGAGGGATCTGGACTTGTCGTTGCTCCGGATCGGTGTGAAGCGCGCGAAGATGTCTTTGCCGCCGCTGTCGGGCGTGACGAGTCCGAAACCTTTCGCTTCGTTGATCCATCTGACGGTACCGGTAGTCATGTCTGCTGCTCCTTGGAATGAAAGACGAGGGGTTGCGCCCGAACGCGAGAGCTTCAAGGGGAGAGAGCCGACCACCTGGCGGATGCCGCGGCGACTGCGGCAAGGGAGCAGCGATTCGCTACTTGAG
>CAYOHG010000547.1:0-2557 GCA_964403685.1 uncultured Planctomycetales bacterium | reverse complement strand
CCCCCCCCCGCGCCCCCGGGCCCGCTCGATCTCCTGCAATCGCACCAGCAGTTCGCTGGGGCTGAGCGCGGGCTCGATTGCGGCCGCTGCGTTCAGGAACTTCGGCTGGCCAGCCGGGCCGCCGACCGGCTCGGTCTCATGCAGCGTCGACACGCGCAGCAGCGCGATTCCCTCGCTTCGGCGCAAGCCGTCCAGCGCCGCCGCGATGTGATCCGCACGGTCGCCCAGGTTTGATCCCAGCGCGATGAACACGCCCCGCGTCACCATCGCAGCTTGCGCATCCGAACGATGGCGGCGTGTGTGCGCTCTGTATCGACGGTCAGGGCGAAGCGGATGTAACCATCGCCGCTGGGTCCGAAACCGACGCCCGGCACGCAAACGATGTCGGCCTCTTCCAGCAGCCGAGCCGCCGCGGCCATCGAGTCATACCCGCGCGGCAGTCCGGCCCAGATGTAGAACGTGGCGCGCGGTGGCGCGACCCGAAAGCCCATTTCGCGCAGCCCTTGTGCCAGGATGTCCGCACGTTGCCGATAGAGCCGCAGCACCTGCGTCCGCTCGGGGCGATCGATGCCCGCGTAGGCTTCGATCCCCGCTTCCTGAATCGCGCCGAAGACTCCGCTGTCCAGGTTCGCCTTGATCTTCGCCAGCGCGGCCAGGACGTCGGCGTTACCCACCGCAAACCCGATCCGCCAGCCCGTCATGTTGAACGTCTTGGACAGTGAATGCAGCTCGACCGCTACCTCGCGCGCCTCGGGCACTTCCAGCACGCTGGGCGGGCGATCGCGCTCGTCGAAGTACATGTCGTTGTAGGCGGCGTCGTGCGCGAGGATGATGTTGTGCCGGCGGGCGAACGCGACCGCCTGCGCGAAGAACTCGCGCGACGCCATCGCGCCGGTCGGGTTGTTCGGGTAGTTGAGATACATCAGTTTCGCCGCCCGCGCCACCGCCGTCGGAATCGCGTCAAGGTCGGGCAGCCAGCCGCGCTGTTCGGTGAGCGGCATCACATGGGGCGTCGCGCCCGCGAAGATGGTGCTGGAGTGATAGACGGGGTAGCCGGGGTCCGGAATCAGCACCGTCTGTCCGGGATCGACCACCGCCAGGGTCAGGTGCCCCAGCCCCTCCTTCGAGCCGAGCAGCGCCAGGACCTCGCGGTCCGGCGCGATCGTCACGCCGTAGCGCCGCCGGAAAAACGCGGCGATGGCCTGGCGGAATGCCGGCGACCCGCCGCCCAACGGGTAGCGGTGATTCGCCGGGTCGTCCAGGGCCTGTCGCATTCTCTCCCGGATGTAGGCGTAGGTCGGCTGTTCGGGATCGCCGACGCCGAAATCGATGATGTCGCGGCCGGCGGCGATCGCAGCGCGTTTGCGGCGGTCAATCTCCGCAAACAGGTACGGCGGCAGCCTCTGGAGTCGTTGGGCGGGCGAGAAATCCATCGGTCGGGGCCCTTGTTTCGCGCGCAACCCGGAGTCGCGCCTGCGGAGTGTAGGAACCGCGCGGGGCGATCACAAGCGGCGCGGCTTCACGGCCCTGGTGCGCTCGTTCTGGCAGCGACCGGCGCGGACCGATAGAATCGGCATGTACAGCCTTTCGCGGTAGCCGACTGCCGCCGGCGCGGTCGCGGCCTCTGCGAACGAAGGACCCTCAAGCAGCGCGGCGGCCGCGGTCCCGCGGTTCGCCCGTGGAGGATGAAGTCTTCTCCCATGAGTACCGTTGAATCACCGGAGCGTAGTGCGCATCCAAAACCTGTTCAGCAACTGCGGCGTGCCGCGGTTCGTTTCGCCGGCGACTCCGGCGACGGCATGCAGCTCGCCGGGACCCAGTTTAGCGCGACATCCGCGGTGTTCGGCAACGACATCAGCACGCTGCCGGATTTCCCGGCCGAGATCCGCGCTCCCGCCGGCTCGGTGGCGGGCGTCTCGGGCTTCCAGATCAGTTTCAGCGACCACGACATTCACACGCCCGGCGACCGTGTTGATGCGCTGATCGCGATGAACCCCGCGGCGCTGCGGGCGAATCTCGGCGATCTGATCGACGGCGGAATTCTGATTCTGGACCGCGACCAGTTTACCGATTCGAACCTGAAGCGCGCCGGCTACGACGCCGACCCGCTGGAGAGCGGGCAGTTGGCCGGCTACCGGGTCTTTTCGGTGCCGATCAGCGCCCACACGCTCGAAGCCGTCAAGCCCAGCGGGCTGGGCGCCAAGGAAGCGGCCCGCTGCAAGAACATCTATGCGCTGGGCCTGATCTACTGGCTTTACGATCGCCCGCTCGACACCACGTTGCACTGGATCGAGGAGAAATTCGGCAAGCGCGCCGACGTGGTGCAGGCGAACGTTCTGGCCCTCAAGGCCGGACATAATTTCGGCGAGACCGCCGAGATCTTTCCGCTGCGCTACCGCGTGCCCAAGGCGCGCCTGGCGTCGGGCACGTACCGAAACATCACCGGCAACCAGGCCCTGGCGATCGGCCTGATCACGGCCGCCCGCAAGGCATCCAAGACGCTGTTCTGCGGCGCGTACCCGATCACGCCCGCCAGCGACATCCTGCACGAACTGTC
>CAYOHG010000546.1:0-2562 GCA_964403685.1 uncultured Planctomycetales bacterium | reverse complement strand
CGCGAACTGGGGCCAATCGAGCGACGTCGTCTATCAGTTCTGCCGGCAGAGCAAGCACGCCGGCGTCGTCATGCCGGCGCATGGGCGGTACGTCGGCGCATCGTCGATCCCATTCGCCGACTACAAGCGCAAGCGCGGCGACCGCGTGGGGCTGAATTGGCGCATCCCGCTTGTCGGAAGCAGGCGATCGGTGCGGCACGCGCTGTTCGATACGAACTACTGGAAGAGCTTCATCCACGCCCGCCTGGCCGTCCCGATGGGCGACCCGGGTTGCCTGTCGCTGTTTGGCCGCGCCGCCGACAAGCACCGCCTACTCGCCGAGCACCTGATCAGCGAGTACCGCGTAAAGACGGAAGGCCGCGGGCGGACCGTCGACGAGTGGAAGCTGCGCGTCGATGGCCTGGACAACCACTGGTTCGACTGCCTGGTCGGCTGCGCCGTGGCGGCGTCGATGCAGGGAGCGACCCTGTTCGGCACCGAGTCGAAGGCTGCGACGCGGCCACGGGTCCGCCTGTCTGAGCTCCAGGGGGCGCGCCGATGAACCCTCAGTCTTCAAAGCCCGCGGAGAAGTCTGACGAACGGCGCGGGCTCGTGTGCCCGCGGTGCGGTTGCGAGCACTTCCGCGTCGTGTATACGCGCCGGGCTCCCGGCGGCAAGATCGTCCGCAGCCGCGAGTGCCGACACTGCGGTCGGCGCGTAATCACCTATGAGCGTGTCGCTTTCTGAAGGCTGATTTGGTTCAGCGTCGCACGTCCGGACTGATTGCCATCCGACCAGAGATTCAAGCCGTCCCCTCATCAACAGATCACGTGCCATCAAACGGTTGCACGTGATACGCCAGCTTCCACAGCGGCATCCCGCCCTCTCGTAGCGTCAACTGGAAGCGCAGCGGAATCTCCGCCTCCCGTTGAGATATCGGGATCTCCGTCACCGCGATGCTGGCGGGCATGCGGCTGACTAGGCAGTGAACTGTGACCTCTTCCACGAAACAGACAAGCCGGTCCAGCATAGCCGATGCGAATTCTGACACCTTCTGACCACGAATCTTAGGCTCCTCAGCGCGAATCGACCCTCCGGCCCGCTCGTAGGTCAGCTTCGGCAGTGTCCACCCCGCGTGTTCGACAGCATTCCGGCAGCTCATTAACGGCTCGGACCATTTCCGAGCCTGCGTTAGATACGCGGCAAGCTCCGGATCGCTAGCACCGAGAACCCGAATTGCGGCCTCAAACGCCGGTGCCTTTTGGAACAGGAAGCCGATGTCCTTGCCAAGCTCCTTTGTAACTGCCTGCATCCCTACCTTCAGTAAGCGCACGGCGCTGTTTACGAATGAATCTGCCTCCTTGCGCAGCTCGTCATCGATCGACTCGCCGACGTGGATCGTGCTTCCGCGCGCGCTTGCTACTTCCCCCCGAGCCACCTTGCCCAGATGGTCCACCAGCAACTGGCTGATACGTCGCGAGGCGCTTCGCACACTCGATAGTGCCTCTAAGACCTGGCCGTATGGCCTATCGAACACCTCTCGGTCCCCGTGATTCGGGAACACCACGTCCCGCAAGCGAAATACGCCCACGTACAGACGTGCGATCACGGGCGACTGAGTCCCTTCGTCCATCCATCTCTGAAGCACGACACTCGACGGGTCAGCCCTCACATTCATGTTCGACCACTTGTGAATGCCATCCAGCATCCGGCGGTAGTCGACCTCTCCGATAGGCAGCACGTAGGAAATCTCGCCGTCCGAACGCTTCACTACTCCTACTCGCCGCAGCGCGTCCGTTCCCAAGAAAAGAAGGAATGGACTGAGCGGTAATCTGCCTTACAGCAGAATCACGCTGCCGTCCTGCCAGGGAAGGAACTGAACGGTCGACAGCAAAGCGCCCGCGGCGTCCTCGATCAGGAATGGACGGGGGGGGAGATACCGGTCATTGTAAAACTCGCGCGGAACTGGCCTCAGGTGACCAGCGAGGTTGTATTGGTACCCGGTAATCGCCATCGCATCTTGTGGCGCGCCATCCAAGATCTGCGACGAGCGAGGAAGCGTCGCGCCGGGGGAAAAAACGGCGAGATGCTCCAGGATGAAAGAGCACATCCTGTTGAAACTGAACCGGCCAGTCGGCTTTATGACCATCACCACGTACAACGGCGGGGAATACTGATCTAGAGCTCGTTCAGCGGGTGGTAGGAAATCGCCGCTCAGCCCCTCTCCGGGAAATTGAACAGCGTAGTTGATGATCCCTTTCGAGAGCACGACGATCATGTCGGTCCACTCACGATCGGGGTGCGCAGCGTTCAAGCGATCAAGCTCTTCGGCAAGCTGCTCGATTGGCAAGGTAGCGTTTCGGGCGAAAACGACGCCCAACGTCACCGTCGTCATGACGACGCCGGAGAGTTCCATCGCCGCCGTCTTCCTGAGCCGTTTCGCAGAGGCAATGCGATCATAAGCAGTGCGCAGAGACTCAATTCCCAGGTTGTCGTTCACGTCGAGCACACATGCCGCGTTGTCCGCATTTACCGCGACGGTCGCGCCCTCCGAAGGGGGCTCGAACTGGCCGGCAGAAATCA
>CAYOHG010000545.1:0-2566 GCA_964403685.1 uncultured Planctomycetales bacterium | reverse complement strand
CCGCGGCGGCCAGCCGAGCACGCAGCGCGGCGTACACGCTGCGATGAGCGAGCACGCGCTGCACGCTGATGCAGCTCTGCCCGGCCAGCGCAAACGCCCCGAAGGCGATGCGCGTCGCGGCCCAATCCAGGTCGGCGTCGCGCTCCACCACGCAGGCGGCGTTGCCGCCCAGCTCCAGCACGACTTTCTTGCGGCCGGCGCGCTGTCGCAGTTCCCATCCGACGGCATCCGAACCGGTGAAGCTCAGCAGCTTCAGGCGCGGGTCGCTCACCAGCGCGCTTGAGTCCTCGTTGCGGCACGGCAGCACCGACACCGACCCGTCCGGCAGACCGACCTCGGCAACGATCCGACCGAGCATGACGGTGGCCAGCGGCGTCTGCGGCGAAGGCTTCAGTATCGCCGGGCAGCCGGACGCCAACGCCGGACCCAGCTTGTGCGCCGCGAGGTTGAGCGGGAAGTTGAATGGCGTAAACAGGCTGCAAGCGCCGATCGGGAAGCGCCGCCACAGGCAGCGCAACCGCTCGGTACGGGCCGATAGATCGACCGGCAGCACTTCGCCGCCGATGCGGGTAGCCTCCTCCGCCGACAGCCGCAGCGTATCGAGCGTGCGCTGCACTTCGCCGCGGGCCTCGTGAATCGTCTTGCCGACTTCGAAAACCAGTGCGCGGGCGAAATCCTCGGCGCGCGACTGCACCTGCTGATGAATGGCCAGGAGTGCATCCCGCCGCTGGCAGGCCGGCAGTCGGCGCATCGGTTCCTCGGCCGCGTCGGCCGCGGCGATGGCCCGCTCGATCAGGGCGGGATCAGCCCGGCAGACGCGCGTGGAATGGGTCGTATCGCCCGGACGCGTGACCGTGAGGTACGCTTCCGTCGTCTGCGGTGTGTTCGCCAGAATCAGCGGCATCGACTCGGTTGGCTGCGACACAGGTTTGCTCCGCGGACTTCCGCGACGCATGATAGCGGCGCGCCGCCGCCGGACTGTCGCAGGTCTTGGCTGACCGTGAGGATGCGTGCGGACGATTGCAACTGACAAACCGAATCGCGCCAGCCGGCTCCAGACGGCCGCGGTCGGAATCGCCCTGGCGCTGGGAACCGTCGGACTCTACGGCGGCACGCTCTATGTCGCGGGGCGGTTCGAGACGCCCAACGTGGCGTACTTCGACCAGCTTGCGGCGTCGTTTCTGCGGGGGCGGCTGGACCTGCCCGATCCGCCGGGACGCACGGATCTTTCGCCGTACAACGGCCGCGAGTACGTCGCGTTTCCGCCGCTGCCGGCGCTGCTGCTGATGCCGCTGGTGGCGTGGCGCGGCATCCCGGGCGTGAGCACGCCCCTGTTTTCGATCGCCGTTGCGACCGGCAGTGTGCTGATCGTGTGGCGACTACTGGAGCAGCTTGCGGCGCGCGGCTGGATTTCACTGAACGCGGCGGGACGGGTGTGGCTGACGCTGTTCTTTGCGGCCGGCTGTGTTCACTGGCAGGTCGCCTGCGAAGGATCCGTGTGGTTCCTTGGCCATGTCTGTACGACGTTTTGCCTCGCCAGCGCGGGCTGGCTGGTGGTCCGCAGCACGCGGCCCCTGCCAGCCGGCGTGTTTCTGGGGTTGGCGGTCTTGGGTCGGCCACATGTGCTACTGAGCTGGCCGCTGCTGCTGGGCTTGCGGCTGATGCACGCGCGCAACAGCGGATCGCCACTCGAGCGCGCCGCGCTGGTGCGATGGAGTGCGGCATCGCTGCTGCCGACTGTGCTGGCCCTGCTGACGCTGCTGGCCTACAACGATGCGCGTTTCGAGAACCCATTGGACTTCGGCTACACGCGCCAGCGGGTCGATGCCAGCCTGCTGGATGATCTCCATCGCATCGGGCAATTCAGCCTCGATCATCTGCCCCGCAACCTCCATCTCCTGTTGTTCGGGCCGCCGAACTGGGACCCGCCGCCCTGGTATCCGCTGCCGGACGATCGCGGCATGAGCCTGTTGCTGACGTCGCCGGCGGTGCTGCTGCTCGCATTTGCAGGCCGCCGCGACCCGCTGGTCTACGGCGCCTGGGCGGCGATCGGGCTGGTGCTCGTTCCGCTGCTGCTGTACTACAACACCGGCTGGCGGCAGTTCGGGTATCGTTTTAGCCTGGATTTCGTCGTCCCAATCGTTGTGCTGCTGTCGGTGGCGCTGGGACGGCGGGCCGGCTGGTGGGCGCGCGGAGCGATCCTGGCGGGAATCGGCATCAACCTGTGGGGCGTCATCTGGTGGTACACCGACTGGCTGGCCGTGCCGCTGGCGCCGGCCGAGGGCGCCGTCTCGGGGTAGCTCGCGCAAAGTCTGCCGCTCGATGCACGCCTATCAGACGCGCTGCCCGCCTGCAACTGAGGCGAAGCGGCGAATCGGCCGACGAATCAGCCGGTGTCGGACCCGCACCCGGCGAGGATACTGCCATGCTGCTTCAGGTGACCGGGCGGGCCGCGCAGCGCCCGCCGCACGTCGAACCGGCCCGCCTGGCGCCGTGCGCTGCGCGCCCCGCCGCCGGCTGGCCATTGCTGGCGGTATTGCTCTTCCTGGTGGTGACCCTGCTGCGG
>CAYOHG010000544.1:0-2567 GCA_964403685.1 uncultured Planctomycetales bacterium | reverse complement strand
AACCCCGGCGCGGACCCGGCCGCGCGCGTCGAGCTGCATGTGCTCCCGGCGAATGCAGCGCCGCCGTCCGACGACGACGACGCGGCACCGGATGACGACGCGCTTCTGGAGCGCATCGAGCGCGAAGCGCGGGTCATCGCGGCGCGTGTCCACGAGCTGATGGAGCAAAAGCAGCAAGTGCCCGACCGCGGTCCGGACGGGGCGACACGCCTGCGGCCGCTGCGGCTGGACGACGTCGTCGTCCTGCTGCGCTCCGCGCGCGAAAACGCCCCGCGATTGGCGGACGCGCTGCGCAGCGCCGGCGTGCCGGCGGCCGCCGACGGACGCGAATCGCTGCTCGACGCGCTGGAAGTCGGCGACCTGCGCTTCGCGCTGGCGCTGGCCGCGAACCTGCGGCAGGACCTGCCGCTGGCTTCGTACCTGCGTGGCCCGCTGGTCGGGCTCAGCGAGCCGCAATTGGCATTGTTGCGCGGCGCGTGCGGCGGCCCGTTCTGGCGCGGCGTGCTGAGTTACGCCCGCGACGGCGCCAACCTCGAACTGCGCGAACGGCTGCGTGCCGCGTTGGCGCAGGTGCGCCGCTGGCGCATCCTGGCGCGCCAGCAGGACGTCGCCGCGGTCCTGCGGCAGATTCTCGCGGGTCGCGAGCTGCGCGCGTTTGTGCGCGCGCTGCCCGGCGCCGCCCATCGGCTCGCGCTGATCGATGCGCTGCAATCGCTGGCCGGTGAGTTCAGCGCCGGCGGCCGCCATAGCGTCGCCGACTTCGTCGAGTTTCTGGATGCGCTCGCCGAGGAAGACCTGCGTCCCGCCAGCGGCGCGGCCCCGGCGGCCGACCGCGTCCGGGTAATGACCATTCACGCCGCCAAGGGGCTCGAATACCCGATTGTCTTTCTTGCCAATGCCGGGGCGCGCTTCAACCGCCCCGTGGGGCTGCGCGGTTTGATCTGCGACGGCCAGCGCGGACTGTCGCTGCGCCTGGTGGATCGTCTGCTGCGCCGGCAGATTCAATCGGCCGGCTGGCCGGCCGCGCGGGACGAGTCGGTCGCCCGGCTGACCGACGAGGAGCTGCGCCTGCTGTACGTCGCGGCAACGCGGGCGCGCGAACTGCTGTGCATCGTGGGACATGTCGACGAGCGGTTCATGACGACGACGTTGCCGCGCTGGCAGTCGTTTGAAACGCCGCCGCGCGTCGCCCGCGCCGCGGCAACCAGCGCCATGCAGTGGCTCCTGCTGGCCGTTGGCTGCGGAAAACTCGACCGGTCTGGCGCGGTGCGGGTCGTGCAGAACTACGGCGCGCCGCCGGTGCCATGCCCCGCTAGCGGGCCGGGCGAGGCCCCGCCAGCGTGGGACGCCGACGACGAATCGTGGCTGCGCCGCGGGCGGTTGCTGCTGGCCGCGCGCCACGATCGCGCGCTGTCCGCGCGCCCCGCGGTCGTCTCGGTCAGCACGCTCAAGCAGCGCCGCGCCGAGGCGCTGGCGGCGGATGAAGCCGCAGTGCTGTTTCCGACGGCACCCACGATGCTGCCACGCTTCGCCGCGGAAGACAGCGTCGACGGACGGGCCGTAGGAACCGCGGTCCATCGCTTCCTGCAACACGCCGATCTGGACCGGCTGGTCGATTCAGCGGCGGTGCGCGCGGAGCTGGAGCGGCTGATTGGCGGCGGGCAACTTTCGCCGGAGGCAGCCGCGCAGGTGGACGTGGATGACCTGCTGTGGTTCGCGGCAACGCCTCTGGGCGCGGAGCTGCGCGCGGCGGGCGGCGCGTTGCGGCGCGAGGTGGCATTCGCCTGCGGGCTCCCGAGTGCCGACGCCGAGCTGACGCTCTTGCGCGGAGTGCTGGACGGGGTCGTGGACCGGCCGGAGGGGTTGCTGCTGATCGACTACAAGACGGACCGGCCGGCGAGCGAGCGCGATCGTGCCCGGCGCGATCAATCGTACGGGCTTCAAATGCAGCTCTACGCGCTGGCCGCCGCCGCGGCCTTCGGTCGGCCGGTTCGCCAGGCGGTGCTGGTGTACCTGCGCGATCGGCGGCTGGTGGAGGTGCTGACGGATGCCGAGGCGCTGGCCCAGGCGGCGGCGCAGGTCAACTATACTGCCGGTCGGGATCCAGCCAGCGAGGAACTGCGGGCATGCTGACCAAGGCGACCGTCATCGGCACCGGTGCGATGGGCACGATTCTAGCGCACGTTCTGGCGCTGAACGGCGTGCACGTGGCGTTGCTGGGTCGGCGGCGCGAGCTGATCGACGCGATCCGCATGACCGGCGAGAACGGCCAGCACCTTGCCGGTGTTCGCCTGAATGAGCGCGTGACTCCCACCGAAGACGGTCGTGCGGCGCTGCTGAGCACCGAGCTGGTCTTGTCGGCAGTCCCGTGCCAGCACGTTCGCGCGGTGTGGGAACGTCTGGCGCCCCATGTGCCGGCGGGAGTCCCGATCTGTAGCGCGACCAAGGGGATTGAGACCAGTTCGCTGACGCGGCCGACGGAGATTCTGGCACGGTTTGCGCCGTCCTCGCCGCTGGCGGTGCTGTCGGGGCCGAGCATCGCCGCCGAGATGGCTCGCTGCCTGCCC
>CAYOHG010000543.1:0-2583 GCA_964403685.1 uncultured Planctomycetales bacterium | reverse complement strand
GCTTCACGCCCGGAAGATCCCGGTGAAGCCGCGCGGGGCATTCCGGAAGGGCGAGATAGCTGGGCCGTTTCAGCCCGACGGCGCGCCGGCCGCGGCCGGGTTCGTAGCGTCGCTCGAAGACCTCGCGTGGTGTTTGTCCGCAGTTAGGATCCTGAAAGTAGGGATCCTCACCAGGCGGCATATAGACTTCCGGATGAGCCGAGATGCCGTTCAGGAGAAACGTTGACCCCGCCTTTTGCGCCCCGATGATCACGAAATTCGGTAACATGTATCGTTCCGCGCGGGGACCGTACACGCGCGCGTCGCGCGTGCGGGCTGCGATCAGACCGTGCGCATACCGT
Organism: uncultured Planctomycetales bacterium; assembly: GCA_964403685.1. Taxonomy (GTDB): domain Bacteria; phylum Planctomycetota; class Phycisphaerae; order UBA1845; family Fen-1342; genus CAYOHG01. The sequence goes on along the minus strand of CAYOHG010000543.1, from coordinate 2,242 downwards.
ACGATTCGCACCGTGCCGCGCCAAGCACACTCGCCGGTGCGATCGCTGCACCCGCCGTGCTCGGCAGGTCGCACCGTTCAAACCTCCACTCTGCCGGTGCCGGGCAACGGCTTTCGCCCATCTCGCAACTGCCAGTACGATCGCCGCATGGCCAGCCGGCACCCCGCTCGCGACCGCCCGTTCGTGCTGGGCGTCGAGCGCGTCAACAACCCGCACATCCTGCCGATCTTCGCCGAGCTGGCGAAGCGCGACGACGTTGAGTTTCAGGGCGTCGTGCTTCAGCGCCAGCCATGGTGGCGGGTCGAGCTGGGTTGGCCCGAGCTGCCCGAGGACGCGCCCTACATTCAGGTCTACCGCAGTGCCGCCGAGAAGCAACGCTACCGCGAGCTGGCCCGCGCCGCTGACGTCGTCATCTGGCCGGGCCTGAAGCACCCCGGCGGACTTTCGCTGATGCTCGGACGCAATCTCCGCGGCCGGCTGAACATGGTCTGGGCCGAGCGTTTCGCGCAACGCCGCGAGCGCTCCTGGCTGGGCACGCAGATGATCCGCGCCGCGGTGCACCTGCTGAACAGCCGCCACACACACCTGATGACGCTCGGCACGGGCGCCGAGGAGGATTACATCCGCTTCGGGGCGACGCGCTGGACGTACTGGCGCTTCGGGTACGCGGTCAATCCGATCGACGACCCCGCCGGTGCCCTGGAGCCGCCCAGCGACGGGCCGGTGCGGCTGCTTTTCGCCGGCGCGCTCCATCCGCGGAAGGGTGTCGACCTGCTGCTGCGGGCTCTGGCGGACGAGCGCCTTCGAGTGGCGAGCTGGACCCTGACGATCGCCGGTGCGGGGGCGCAGGAGTCGGAGCTTAAGCGCCTGGCGGCGGAGAGCGGGCTGAGCGGACGGGTGGAGTTCACCGGGATGGTTCCGCACGGCGGCATGGACCGATATTACCGCTCCGCCGACGTGCTCGTACTGCCCAGCCGGTTCGACGGTTGGGGGGCGGTCGTGAACGAGGCGATGGAGTACGGGCTGGCGGTAGTAGTCAGCGATGCGTGCGGCTGCGCGCGGCTGCTGGTCGAACAGGATGTCAGCGGGTTCGTATTTCCCACGGGAGATGTCGCCGCCCTGGCGACCTACCTGGCGATGCTTGTGCAGGACCGAGCCCGTTGCGCGGCGATGCGCGCCGCGAGCCGGCGGCGGATCGTCGCATTCCGCCCGGCGGCGGCCGCCCGGGCCGCAGCCGAGCTGTTTCGCGGACTGACGGGATACGGCACAATGCCGACCCACACGGCGGGCTGGTGCGAGCCGCTGGGCGTCGGCGTGTCGATTGCACGGGGGCGGTGAGCGGTTGTCGCGGCTGCTGAAGGATTCCGCGTTTGTCTCGATTGCCGAGCTAGCCGGCGCCATCGCGGCGTTGCTGAACGGCGTGATCATCGCTCGCGCCACCGGTCCCGAGGGCCGCGGCGCATATTCCTTGGCGATTTCGCTGTCGATTCTCGGCTCGGTCGCTCTGGGGCTGCGCTGGGAGCGTGCGGTTGGCCACTTTCAGGCGCGGGACCCGCGCAATCTTGCCGCCATCGCGGGTTCGATCCTGCTGGTCGGCCTGGCGGCCACGGGGCTGGGCTTTCTGGCCTGGCTGCTGTGGCCGGGCCTGATTCAAGGCAAGCTGCTGGGCGGCGCCGGGACGACGGTGGCGCTGCTTTCCGTCAGCATGATCTTCACGATGTTCATTCACCATGCGCTGCTGGCGCTTCAGGGCGGCATGCGGGATTTCGCGACGCGGGCCTGGTATTCGGTTGCGATTGCGATTGCTCAGACGTTTCCGCTGGCGGTTCTCTGGGGCCTGGGGATCCCGGAGATTGTGTGGTACCTGCTGGTGCAGTTTGTGGGCCTGGCGGTGCTGACCGTCGTCTGGCTCGGCAAGCTGTTGATCCGGCATCGCGTTCGCCCGGCGCTCAGTGGCAGGCTGTTGCAGCAAATGGCCGGTTATAGCGGGCTGGTTTACCTGGGCGTGCTGCTGGACGTTCTGTCGGTCAAGGTCGACGTGTTTTTCATCAGCGCCCTGCGGCCTGAATCGACGGCCACCTTTGAAGTCGGCATCTACACGGCGGCGGTCGGGCTGGCCACGCAGCTCATTCGAATTCCGAACCTGATCGGCCACGTTGTTTTTGCGCGAACGTCGGCCAACGAGATGGGCGCGGGGGCGGCCACAGCGTGGAGCGAGCCGGCATTCTGGGAGATGGGCCTC
>CAYOHG010000542.1:0-2593 GCA_964403685.1 uncultured Planctomycetales bacterium | reverse complement strand
GCGCAACGACCGCCTCGCGCCAAGCGTCAAATCCATCGGTGGCCGCAGCAATGAACGGGCCGTCGGCGGCATGCCCGAACTCGATCAATTCCTTGGCGATCCCGCCCAGCACAGCGATATCCCCGCCGATGTGCGGCTGGAGATACAGACTGGCGATCTCGCTGCCGAACAGCAGGCTGAGCGGGCGCGAGGGAATGCGGAAGCGCATCAGTCCAACTTCGCGCAGCGGGTTGATGACGATCACGTGTCCCCCGCGGCGGCGCAGGTCGGCCAGGAGCGTCAGCATGCGCGGATGGTTGGAAGCCGGGTTGCCGCCGATCAGGAAAACGAGGTCGCAGTGGCGCAGATCGTCGAGCACGACCGTCGCCGTTCCGCTGCCAACGACGCTCTTGAGCCCGACGCCGCTGGCCTGGTGGCAGTAGTAGCTGCAATTGTTGACGTTGTTGGTGCCGTACAGGCGCGCGAAAAGCTGCCAGAGAAACGCGGCCTCGTTTGAGGATCGGCCGGAGAAGTAAAAGAAGTTCTGATCGGCCGGCGTGCCCTTCAATCGCTGCACACACAGCCGCAGCGCGTCGTCCCAGGGCAGCGGCGCGTAGCGCGCCTCACCGGCGCGCGCCAGCAGCGGTTCGTTCAGCCGGCCGCTCAGCTCCAGCTCGCGCGGCGTGAAACGGCGCAGCTCGGCGAACCCGTAGCGCTGAAAGAACTCGGGGCGGATGCGGCCCTGCATGTCGGCGGCCATGGCCTGCATTGATTTCTTGCAGACCTCGGGGAAGTGGCCGGCCTCGTTGACCATTCCGCCGCGCTGCCCACCCATGCCCAGCGCGCAGGTCTTACAGGCGTTGCGGCGGCTCAGGGCGCGAATAAACTTGATCAGGCCGCCGGCCCTGGCGGCCATGCGAAACAGGTAGAAGGCCGAGGCCCAGCCTCCCCCCGCGCGGGCGACGCGAAAGCGCCGCGGCCGCGCGGTCGGCGGCGACCGACGCGGGCTGGAGGTGAGCTCCGACGACACGGGCGCGAACTCCTGCGAAGGTCAGGGGCCAACAACGGTTTGCGGGATGATAGCGGAGGGATCTGGCAAAGGGACGACGGGATAAGGGGAGGAGAGCGCCGCGACGAAGAGCCACCGCGTTGTCCCTGGGGCCCTGCGCCCCTTCCTCCCTACGTCCCGGCCGCCATCCCCCGCCCCTCGACCAGGATTGACTCCGGCACGCGGCGCAGATCGCGGACGATGCCGACCAGAGACATCAGCTTGAGGATGTAGTAGCTGATGTCGATTTCCCACCAGTAGAAGCCCTGCCGGGCGGAGCTGGGATAATGATGGTGGTTGTTGTGCCAGCCCTCTCCCAGCGTCAGCAGGGCCAGGGCCCAGTTGTTGCGGCTCATGTCGGTCGTGTGGAAGCGCCGCCGGCCGAACATGTGCGAGAGCGAGTTGATCGTACAGGTGCAGTGAAACAGCACGACGGTCGAGACGAAGAAAGCCCAGAAAAGCATCTGCCAGCCGTTTGTGCCCAGGCCGGGCGCCAATGCGCGCAGCGCTTCGCCGACGCCGAACACCGCCAAAGCGAAAATCGCCGGCACGAGAAACTCGTGGCGATCGAGAAACCGCAGCTCCGGGTAACGCGCCAGGTCCGGTACCGCCTTCAGCGCGGTGGGTTGTGATTCTTCGCACGTCAGCCAGCCGATGTGCGACCAGTAGAAGCCGTATAGCTTCGCCGAATGAAAGTCTTCCTCGTGATCGGAATGGGCGTGGTGATGCCGGTGCTGGGCCGCCCACCAGAGCGGTCCGCGCTGGGCCGCGCTGTTGCCAACCAGCGCGAAGACGAACTGCCAGAAGCGCGAGGTGCGGTAGGCGCGATGGGAGAAGTAACGGTGATAGAAGCCGGTGATCGCGAACATCCGCACGTAGAACGCGATCAGCGCCGCGACCAGCGCCGCCCAACTGAAGCCGGTGAAGATCGCACCGAGCGCCATCACGTGCAGGAAGATGTACGGCAGCAGCCGGTGGAACCGGACCTTGTACGGGTTGGCGATCGGAGCGGCGGAGGTCGATGGCTCAGAGGGCTTCAAGACGCCTGCACTGGCAGTGGAACTCAACGGCGGCTCTCCGTGTAGGTAGCGACAGCGCGGCTCAGTGGATTGCCGGTATCCGGCATCGCCATGGGAGGCGGGCAGGCAGGTCAATCCGGAACAAGCGAAGTGGATGATAGCCGAACCCGCGTTTCCGGCGAACCTCCCGCCAGCGGAATTGTGACGGCGCGACGCTTCCCGCGCTGCGGCCCGCGGCAGCGCTGGCCCGCCGCGACGGGTTATCGCGTTCCGGGCGAGTGCACCGTTGCGCGTCGGGCGCCAGCGGCAGCCGAGTTGGAGACAGGCGTCGACGACGCTATACTGCTCGGCGCGCAACCCACTCGCTTCACAGCGGTTGCGGCAATGGGAGACGCGACCGCGATGCACGCAGACCGGCCCGACGTTTCCGTCGTCGTTCCCATGTTCAACGAGGAGGCGAACGTTGAAGCCGTCCTGCGCCGCTTTGTCGAGTCGCTCAGCGCGCAGCGGCGCTCCTTCGAGCTGATCGTCGTCAACGACGGCAGCC
>CAYOHG010000541.1:0-2595 GCA_964403685.1 uncultured Planctomycetales bacterium | reverse complement strand
GTGAAACACCGTGCCGACGTAGAAGCCGTCGTCGACATATTGCAGGAAGTTGGCGACGGTCAGCGGGGCGGCGTCGGCGTCGAGGGCGAGCACGATGTCGCCTTGCGTCGTCGTCAGCCGCACGCCGTCGACCGGACCGGCATCGCTGGCCACGGTCTCGCGCGTTGCCGACGTGACCGTCACCAGCTCCAGTGGAACGTCGCTCAGCCCGTCGCGCGAGGCCGTCTCCAGCGCGCCGATCGCGTCGACCACCTCCAGCCCGCTGATGACCGTGCCGAACACCGCGTAGCCGGCGGACTCGTCGCTCGCGTCGAGCTGCGGGTTGTCGCTCAGGTTGATGAAGAACTGGGCCGTGGCGGAGTCGGGGTCGTCGGTGCGGGCCATCGCGATCGTGCCGCGCGTGTTCGACGGCGTCTGCGCGGATTCGTTGACGATCGCCGCGCGCGTCTCCTTCTGGATCAGCGCGAGGACGAATCCGCCGGCGTCGATCGCCGCCGCCGTCGCCGAGTGCACCAGCGTTTCCGCATAGAAGCCGGCCTCGGCGTATTCCAGGAACGCGGTTACGGCGCCCGGCGCGGCGTTGGGCTCCAGCGCGATCGTAAAGTCGCCGGCGCTGGTCTGCACGCGCACCCCGGGAACGATGATGTCCGTGACGACCGGACAACCACCCGCCTGCGTCAGAATCAGCCCGGCTCCCGTCAGCAGCAGCGATGCAGCTCGCACAACCATCTCCCTCGTGCGTGGCGACGAGCGCAGCCGCGGCCGCCGCGTGCGCCCCGCGCTGTGAACCTGTCCCGTCTTAAGGCACCTGCACCTGCGGGATGAGCGCTTCGGGAATCCCGGTGCCGAGCGATTGCAGCAGGGTGCGCTGGAACGTGTTGTCGTCGTCGTTTCGCAGGATCCGGGCGCGGCGATCGGCGATCGGGTCGTAGACCGCCGTCACGCCGAACGGACCGATGCGGATGTTCTGCGCGAACCACTGGCGGAAGCGCGTCTCGGGCGTGTGGGGAACGTCAATGACGTCGCCGGCCTTCAGGTCGAAATCGGGCGATTGCCCCGCGAGGATCGCGGCCAGTTCGAGCTTGACTCGCATCTGGCGCCCGTCGGACAGTTGTCGCCAGAGCGTCGCCTCCTTTGGTTCGAGGAAGTCGACCAGCCCGCCCGCAGCCGAAAGCGCCCGCATGAACGTGATCGACGCATTGCGCGGCACAGGTATCGCGCCGGGCGTGTTCACCAGGCCTGTCAAGTAGACCTGGCTGGCCTCGGCCGGTTCGACATAAACCAGGTCGCCGGATTCCAGCGGTGCGGCCGTCAGCGCGGCCCGCAGGTCGTCGATCCGGTCCAGTTGATAGACCTGCGGAGCGCGGTTGGTGCCCAGTGGCTGCACCCGCACGCGGCCGGTCGTGCTGCCGAAACCGTTGGCCCGTGCCACGGCGTAGAGCACGTTTCGCTCGTTGCGCTTCAGTTGCACCACGCCCGGCTGAAGCGCGGCCCCGCTGACCAGCACCGAGGTCGTTTCCGATTCGACCGATTCCGCAAACACGCTCAGCCGCGCCAGCACGCTGGGAACATAGGCCGCGTGAATAGCTTCCTCGGCGCCGGCCAGCGTCTTGCCCGCGACGGCGACGAAGCCCACCAGCGGCAGCGCGATCGTGCCGTCGCCACGGACGCGGGCGCGTACCTGGGTGCGCGAAAACTCCGACTCCAGACCGGTGAAATCGAGCGAAAGCACGTCGCCGGAGGCGATCGTGTACGGCCGCAGCTCCGTCAGGGCGACCTGCCGCGGGTCGATGGACGGCTGAGTCGTCGCGGCCAGATCGGCCTCGGCCTCGCCCAGCGTCTTGAGGGTGGTGCGGGTATCCGGCGGACAGCCCAGCAGGGCGGCCAGCAGTCCGACCGCGCTGAGCAGCCCGAGGCCCATCCGCGCCGCGCGCGGCTTGTCGCTGGTGCATCCGCTCGATCGGCAGGCTCGATGCCCAATCACGCTGGATCTCCTTGCGCATCTGACGGTCCGCGCTCGACGCGGACTAGGGTTTGGCCGGCAAACGGCGCCGCAGTTCATTCAGCTCCGCCCGCTGGCGGTCGTCGTAGATTCCCGGTTGGTCAGCCAGGGCGCGTTCGGCCTCGGCCAGCCAGCGCTGTGCACTCTCGTTGTCGGATAACTCGGCACACACCCGTGCGAGCGGAAGCAGGGCTTGCGCCCGGGTCGGGCTTTCGGGCGGCGCCAGCTCGACGCAGCGCTCGAATTCGCTTCGCGCGTCGGTCTGCCGTCCGGGCAGCTTGAGCAGGATGTTGGCGCGCGTATCGCGCAGGTTGGGGTCGCGTGCGTTCTGGGCGATTCCGCGATCCACCAGCGCCAGCGCTTCCTCGAGGCGGACCGGGTCCGCCGGCTCAAGCTGCGCCAGCGTCCAGGCCAGGTTGTTGAGTGCCTCGATGCGGTTCGGCTCGCGCTCGAGGGCGGCGCGATAGGCTGCGATGGACGCCTCGAGATCGCCGTCGTCAAAGGCCAGCACGGCCAGCGCCAGTTGCGAGTCGACGTCCTCCGGGCGGCTCTGCACGAGCTGTGCGTAAATCGAGCGCGCCGTGGCCCGTTGC
>CAYOHG010000540.1:0-2609 GCA_964403685.1 uncultured Planctomycetales bacterium | reverse complement strand
CTCGCGAACCGGGATGCGGAGCTTCTCCTCGGCGCCGCGCGGCTGATCGAACAAACACAGCTCAACCCCGGCGGCGTGCTCGCTGAACAGTGCAAAGTTGACGCCTTCGCCGTCCCACGTGGCTCCCAACGGGTACGGACTTCCCGGCCAAACGCGCATACCTGCGGCTCCGCTGACGCGAACGGCGAGCGGCGCCGCGCGCCGTCCCGCAATGAGCGGCTTGGTATACTTGGCCACGACGCGGTTGTCGAGCAGCCCGACCCGGCACGCGGTCGGACGCCCGCATCCGCGCCGCTGGCTTTTATCGCAAGGAACGCACACATGGCCTACTCCGTCAAGCCTGTCGAAGTCTGGGCCGGCGACATTCGCAACAAGCCCGGCATGCTCGCACGCACGCTGGAGGCGCTTACGCTGGCCGGCGCCGAACTTGAGTTCATCGTCGCCCGGCGACTGACCGAGAATTCGTCGCGCGTCTTCGTGGCTCCGCTCAAGGGCAAGCGGCAGCGCCAGGCCGCTGACGCCGTCGGGCTCGTGCCCGCCACGGGCATGTTTTCGATCCGCGTCGAGGGGCCCGACCGCGGCGGGCTGGGAGCCGACATCTGCCGCGCCGTGGCCGATGTCGGGCTGAACATCCGCGGCTTCAGCGCCGCCGCGCTCGGCAAGAAGATGGTGAACTACCTGGCGTTCTCGAGCGAGTCCGAGGCGTTGGCCGCCAGCAAGGCGCTGCGCAAGGGACTGCGGCGGCGCTAGGCCCAGTTGTCGCACGTACGGCCAACCGGTCGCGTGCCGCGATGCCTGGGCTGCCGCACCGGCCACGCTGGTTAGGTGAACGCCACGCGTTGCGCCTGAATCGCTTCGCAAGCCGTACAATGCGATCCGGAGGATCGCCCATGCATACCTTCGTCGGCGCCCGCACCATCCGAGCCCCGCGCGGCAGCGCGCGGACCTGCAAGGGCTGGCTCCAGGAAGCCGCCCTGCGCATGTTGATGAACAATCTCGACGCCGAAGTCGCCGAGCTGCCCGAGCAGCTCATCGTTTACGGCGGCAGCGGCAAGGCGGCGCGTAGCTGGCCCGATTTCGACCGCATCGTCGCGGCCCTCAAACGACTGGAAAGCGACGAGACGCTGCTGGTGCAGAGCGGCCGCGCGGTGGGCGTGATCAAGACCCATGCCGACGCCCCGCGCGTGCTGATCAGCAACAGCATGCTTGTGCCGAAGTGGGCCACCTGGGACGAGTTTCGCCGGCTCGAAGCCGCCGGCCTGATCATGTTCGGGCAGATGACCGCCGGCTCGTGGATCTACATCGGCACCCAGGGGATTCTCCAGGGCACGTACGAGACCTTCGCGGCCTGTGCGGCCCGGCACTTCGGCGGCTCGCTGGCCGGGCGGCTGGTCGTCAGCGGCGGGCTGGGCGGCATGGGCGGGGCGCAACCGCTGGCGGCGACCTTCAACGGAGCGGCCTTCCTGGGCGTCGACGTCGATCGCGCCCGCATCGAGAAACGCCTGCAGACGCGCTACTGCGACAAGCTGACGGATAGGCTCGACGAGGCGCTCGAATGGGTGCTCGACGCAAAGGCCAGCAAGCGGCCGCTGTCCGTCGGGCTCGTCGCGAACATTGCCGATGTGCTCGCCGAGCTGGTCCGCCGCAATCTCACGCCCGACGTGCTGACCGACCAGACTTCCGCGCATGACCCGCTGAACGGCTACGTGCCGAATGTCAGGGAGCATGGCGGCGGCGGGCATGAAGGCGGGAGTTGCCATTGCGGCGAGGGTGATGGAGCCGGCGCCAAACCTCCCGCCCACTGGGGGGAGCGCTGCTACCAGAAGATGCTGCGGCTGCGTGCCGAGGATCCGAGCAATTACACCCGCCAGTCGCTCCGCACCATGGCCGAGCACGTCGCCTGCATGCTCGAGCTGCAACGCCGCGGGGCCGTGACGTTTGACTATGGCAACAACCTGCGCGGGCATGCCAGGGAGGCGGTTGAGCGCGGCGTGGTCGATGCGGCGGCGCTGGCGGCCCGTTTTTCCAACGGAACCTCGGCCTTTGATCCTTTCGCGATCCCCGGATTCGTGCCCGAGTACATCCGGCCGCTGTTCTGCCAGGGCAGCGGGCCGTTTCGCTGGGCGGCGCTGTCCGGCGACCCGAACGACATCCGCGTGACGGACCAGGCCGTGCTCGACGCATTCCCGCACGAGGAACATCTCTGCCGCTGGATTCGCCTGGCCGGCGAGAAGGTGGCGTTTCAGGGGCTGCCGGCCCGCATCTGCTGGCTGAATTACGGTCAGCGGGCGACGATGGGCCTGATCTTCAACAGGCTGGTGCGCGACGGGAAGGTCAGCGCGCCGATCGTCATCGGCCGCGATCATCTCGACTGCGGCAGCGTCGCCTCGCCGAATCGTGAGACTGAGGCGATGAAGGACGGTTCCGACGCGATCGCCGACTGGCCGATTCTCAACGCCCTGGTGAACACGGCCTGCGGAGCGAGCTGGGTGAGCGTGCATCACGGCGGCGGCGTGGGCATCGGGTATTCGATTCACGCCGGGCAGGTGATTGTCTGCGACGGTACGCCCGAGGCCGACTGGCGTATTCAGCGCGTGCTGACCGCCGAT
>CAYOHG010000539.1:0-2611 GCA_964403685.1 uncultured Planctomycetales bacterium | reverse complement strand
GCGCCCGCGCCAGGACGCGCAGCTCGTCGCGATGCGAGATGAAACGCAGGTCGCCTTCGATGGCGTATTCGATGGCGGCGCGGAAGCGCTGTGTGACCGGCGGCGAGCCGGTCGGCGCTGTGCGCGGTGGGTCGATCGTGGCGTTCATACCTCGCCGTCCTCGTCGATCTCGCGCAGCTTGTCGCGCAGATAGTTGTAAATCTGGCGATCCGCATCGAATCGCAGGACCTTTCGCGCGATCGCCTCGCAGCGGCGCAAGTTCGTGCGGCGGATGATGCGCTTGATGCCGGGGATCTCCTTCGGCGCCATCGATAGTTGTCGCAGCCCAAGGCCCAGCAGCAGCTCGGTGTAGAGCGGCAGGCCGGCCATCTCGCCGCAGACGTTTACCTCAATTTCGGCCTTGCGGGCCGCCAGCACCACGTCGCGGACGAGCCGCAGCACGGACGGGTTGTGCGCGGCGTAGAGATGCGCGACGCGCTCGTTGGCGCGGTCGACGGCGAGCGTGTACTGCGTCAGGTCGTTGGTCCCGATGCTGAAAAAAGCGACCTCGCGCGAGAATGCGGTGGCCTGCATGGCGGCGGCGGGGGTCTCGACCATCATGCCGATAACCGGCCGGGAGGGCGTGGGCAGGCCCTCCTCCTGAAGGTCTTCAATCACGTCGTTGAGCGTGGCCTTGGCCTGCCGCAGCTCCATCAGCGTGGTGATCATGGGGAACATGATCTTGACGTTGCCATCGACCGCCGCCCGCAGGATCGCCCGCAGGTGCGTGCGGAACAGATCGAGGTGCGCCAGGCAATAGCGCAGTGAGCGCAGTCCGAGCACCGGGTTGGGGTCGTGGATGTTCTGCTGAAAGCGGGCCATCTTCTCGGCGCCCAGGTCCATCGTGCGGATGGTCAACGGCGCGTGGCGCACGTGGCGTACGGCGGCGCGCAGAATCTCGTACTGCTGCTCCTCACCCGGCAGCGTTTCGCTGGCCAGGTAGATGAACTCCGTGCGATACAGGCCGATGCCCTCGGCACCGCTCTCCATCGCGGCGCGGGCCTCGTCCGCCAGCTCGATATTGGCCAGCAGGTTGACGCGTACGCGGTCGGTCGTGACCGCCGGTAGGTCACGCAGCTCGACCAGGCTCTGTTCCTTGACGGCGTCCTGCTGCTGCTGGCGGCGGTAACGCTCGACGGTCTCGTCGTCGGGGCTGAGCACGACAATGCCGTGCGTCCCATCGACCACCAGCAACTCGCCGCCGGAGACTTCCGTGGTGACGTCGTTGAGTCCGACGACGGCGGGGATGCCGATCATGCGGGCGATGATGGCGGTGTGCGAAGTGGCTCCGCCGGCATTGAGCACCAGGCCCAGAATGTGGCGCCGATCGAGCGAGACGGCTTGCGAGGGCGTGATGTCGTGCGCGACGACCACGACCGGCTCAGTCAACCGGGTGATGTCCTCGCGGGCACGGCCCAGGACGTGCCGCAGCACGCGCTTCTCGATGTCGTAGAGGTCGATGACGCGGCTGCGCAGGTAGGGGTCGGCCACCGACAGAAACTGCTTCTGCCAGTCATTCATCACGCGGCCGAAGGCGTAGGCGGCGCTGTAGCTGTGTTTTTCGACCAGCTCGACAACGCGGGTGCGGAGCTGCGCCTCGGCGATGAACGCCTCGTGAAAGGCCAGAATCTCGGCGGTCTTCTCGCCGTGCTTGCGCGCCACCGCGGCCCGCAGTTCGGCGACTTCCTGCTTCGAGGCGTCCAGGGCGGCGGTGAGCGTGCGCAGTTGAGCGGGGATTTCGGCGGGAGCAACCGTGCGGCGCGGGATTCGATACTCTTCGGTATCGATCACCAGCGCCGACCCGATCGCGACCCCGGGGGACGCGCTGATGCCTTTCTTGAGGTTCATAGTCAGCGGCCAATCGCCGCCGCGGGGCTGCCGCGGACGCACCGCGTCCACAGCGCCAGCCTACATTTCGTCAAACCCGGAATCGACCAGCCGCACGATCGCGTCCAGCGCCTGCTCGGCATCGGCCCCCTCGCCGACGATCCGCAGTTGCGTTCCCTTGGTCGCGACCAGCATCAGCAGCGCCATCGGGCTGCGTGCATCGGCCTGTCGATCCTCCACACGTACCGTAATCTGCGATTCAAAGCGCGAAGCCGTATCCACCAGCCGCATGATCGGGCGAAAGTGCAGTCCCTGCTCGTTGCAGATTACCGCGGTTCGCTCGATCGGCATCGTGCTCCCTGCTTCGCGGCCCGCGGCCCGGCTCGGCTGCCGGGGCCGGCGGGGTCGTCGCTCAAGCCGTCAACAGCCGTTCATCCGCCTCGCGCAGCAGGTCGTAAATCGCCTCCGGCGTGGCCGACTGCCGCAGGAACCGCCGGAAACGCTCGTGCTGGGCGTGACGAAACACCAGCTCCATGGCCTGCAGGTGCTGCTCCGCCTGGTTCTCCGGGCTGAGAATCAGCAGCACGCAATAGACCGGCGCGCCGTCCAGCGAGGAGAAATCCACGCCCGCACTGCTGCGGCCCACCGCCGCCATCACGCGGGGCAGGTTCGCAACCTTCGCGTGCGGGACTGCGACGCCTTTGCCGATTCCGGTCGTCCCGCCCTTGCGCTCGCGGGCCACGAT
>CAYOHG010000538.1:0-2640 GCA_964403685.1 uncultured Planctomycetales bacterium | reverse complement strand
CCTGGGGACCGCCCGCTTGACACGCCGGCTGAAGTGCATAAACTTCCGCAGTTGATGATTTATTCATTGAGGCCGGTATGCGGGAAAAGCTCGAACGACAGGCGGCGCTGCAACGACTGGTCCGCACGCACGTCGTGAGCAATCAGGACGAAATGGTCGCAGCGCTGCGCAAACTGGGCTTCTCGTCAACGCAGGCTAGCGTCAGCCGCGACGTCCGCGAGCTGGGGCTGGTCAAGCTGCGCGGCCGTTATCGCACGCCGTCCCAGATCACCGCACCGAGCGGCACGCGGCGGTCTCCGGCCGGCGGCGGACTCGAAAATGGATTAATCAAGTCAATGGTGACCATCGGGGCCAACCTGGTGCTGCTGCGGACGCCCCCGGGCGGGGCCGGCGCCGTGGCCGCCGACCTCGATCGCCGCAACCTCGCCGAAATCGCCGGCACCATCGCCGGCGACGACACCGTGCTGGTCGCCGTCCGCAGCCGGGCCGACCAGGGCCGCGTCCTGCTGGCCCTTCAGGGCCGCGGCCCGCAGCGATGATCGTCATCCCGTCAGCGCGCACCCGATGGGCGCAACTCCGCAACGTCTGGCTCGACAGGAGTCTCTCGGAATCATGACGCAGAAAGCAGTGCTGGCCTACTCCGGCGGACTCGATACGAGCTACTGCGCCCTGTGGCTGCGCCGCAACGGCTGGGAGGTGCACACCGTCACCGTACAGACCGGCGGCTTCGACGACGCAGAGCTGGCCGGAATCGAACAGCGCGCCCGGGCCGCCGGCGTCGCCAGTCATTGCGTGCTGGACGCCCGCCGGGAGCTGTTCGACGACGCCATCCGCTACCTGATCTTCGCCAATGCGCTGCGCGGGGATGTGTATCCGCTGTGCGTCTCGGCCGAGCGGATCGTGCAGGCGCGGCGCTGCGCGCTGTACGCACGCGAGATGGGCGCCACGGCGCTGGCGCACGGCTCGACCGGTGCCGGCAACGACCAGGTGCGCTTCGACGTCGCCTTTCGCGTCTTTGCGCCGGAGCTGGAGATTCTCACGCCGATCCGCCAGCAGTCCCTTTCGCGCGAGGCCGAAAGCGCCTACCTCGCCGAGCACGGGCTGCACATCCCCGCGGCCACCACACGCTACTCCGTCAACCGCGGACTGTGGGGCGCGACGATCGGCGGAGGCGAGACCCACGCCAGCGACGGTACGCTGCCGGAGAGCGCTTACATCCTGACTGCGCCCGCCTCGCTGTGGCCCAAGCAGCCCGAATCCGTTCGTATCCAGTTCGAGCAGGGCGTGCCCGCGGCGCTGGACGGCGAACGGATCGATCCGATCCGGCTGATTGAAACGCTCAACCGCCGGGCTGGTCGCCACGGTGTCGGCCGCGGGATACACGTCGGCGACACCATCCTGGGCATCAAGGGGCGCGTCGCGTTCGAGGCGCCGGCGGCGACCGTGCTGATCGCCGTCCATCGCGAACTCGAGAAGCTCGTGCTGTCGCGCGGTCAGTTGTTCTGGAAGCGGACGCTGGGCGACCTGTATGGCGGCCTGTTGCACGAGGCGCGGTTCTTCGATCCGCTGATGCGCGACATCGAGGCGTTCCTGATCTCGTCTCAGCAGCGCGTCAGCGGCGAAGTGTCGGTGCGTCTGTTCAGCGGGCAGGCCAGTGTGCTGGGCGCGACCAGCCCGTACTCGCTGCTGGGCGCTGGGGCGAAGTACGGCGAAAGCAGCGCCCTGTGGACGGCCAGCGAGGCAGCGGCCTTCAGCAAGCTCTACGGCACGCAGGATCAACTGCTGGCGGCCCAGGCCCGGAAAGGAAGCGCTGATGCGCGTTCGCGTTGACAAGATCGCTTCGGCCAGCGGCAACGTGCCCCTGCGCCACGACCTGCGGCTCAGCGATCAGATCGTCGCCCAGGAGGGCTACATCGTCGCCGGCCGTATTCAGGGCGAGAAATCCGTCTACAACACGCTCGAAGACCCCTACGGACGCATGGTGCCGCTGCACGACGGCGACGTGATCGTGGGCGTGCTCGGGCGACGCGAAGCGCTGCGCGGCTACTCCGGGTCGGTGCCGCCGAAGGTCGCCGTGGGCGATCGGCTCCAGGTGCTGAATCTGGGCGGCGTGATCGGCCGCTGCGTCTCAATCAATCCGGATCTGGGGCGGCCCTTCGACCTGGAAGTGCTGGGGGCGGTCCTGGTATTCCCCGAGTTTCAGGACCGCAACGGCGTTCCGGCGCACATCGGCATGAACGCGATCGAGCCGGCCAGCGCCGAACGGACCAACGTGCCGACGGTCTACGTCGCCGGCACCTGCATGAACGCCGGCAAGACCGCCGCGGCCTGCGCAATAGTCAGCCGCCTGCGCCATCTCGGCTACACCGTGGACGCGTTCAAGTCGACGGGCGTCGCGCTCCGCCGCGACATCCTCGCGATGGAGGACGCGGGCGCGAGGAAGACCATGATCTTCACCGACTTCGGCGTCGTCTGCACGACGGCGAAGAACGGCCCCGCCGTGACGCGCACGATGCTGACGCGGCTCGCCGCCAACAAGCCCGATGTGATCGTATTCGAGCTCGGCGACGGCATCCTCGGCGCGTACGGCGTCGAGGCGATCCTGCGCCAGGCGGACATCCGCGCGGCGCTGACGAGCGT
>CAYOHG010000537.1:0-2641 GCA_964403685.1 uncultured Planctomycetales bacterium | reverse complement strand
CAACCCATCATGGCGAGACCCGCGATCGGTCTGACGTGCAACTTCGGCCCGGGCAGCGGGCCGTCTCCGCGCCCGCGCTGCTACCTCAACGCGGAGTACGCCGACGCGGTTTTCGGCGCCGGTGGGCTTCCGCTGCTGCTGCCGGTGCCGGCGGACTTCGACGACGCGCTGCTCGACGAATGGCTCTCACGTTGCGACGGGCTGATCCTGACGGGCGGGCTGGACCTCGATCCCGCCTTGTACGGGCAGACGAGGCATCCGAACACCGAGACGCTGCCCGCCCGACGGCAACGGTTCGAGCTGGACCTGTTCTGCCGGGCCGATGCGCGCCGCGTGCCCATGCTCTGCATCTGCCTGGGCCACCAGGTTGCGCATGTCGCGCGCGGCGGGGCATTGATTCAGCACATCGACGACCTGCCGCGCTCGCCGCGCGTCGCGCACAGCCGCGCCGATGAGGGCAACGCGCTGCACGCCGTTGCCATCGCGCCCGATTCGCGGCTCGCGGCAATCGTCGGCGGGACGCGCATCGACGTCCCCAGCCGGCATCACCAGTGCGTGGACGCTTCCCGTCCGGGGCGCGGGCTGCGAACAGCGGCGCTGGCGCCAGACGGCGTGATCGAAGCCTCGGAGGATATGAACGATCGCTTCCTGCTGAGCGTGCAGTGGCACCCCGAGTCGCTGGCGGACCAGCCGCCGCACGCGGCGCTGTTTACAGCGCTGGTGCAAAGCGCCGCCGGGAGAAGCACCGGCCTGGCGCCCTGAAACGGCACTCGCACCCGCACAGAAGCGGCCGCCCCAGGCGGTTCGGGGCAGCCGCTTGTGCTGGCGCAATCCGGCCCGCAGCGCAGGCCAGACGCCGGTCAGTTGTCCGGGAACGGATCCTCGATGCCAAGCTGGGCCCAGAAGTCGGCATTCCCGTGGCAGTCGCCGCACATCAGCGCGGATGCAGCCGGCGGAATCTCGTGGCTCACGCGGTAGTACATCGCCGTATTGGCGAACGCGTAGGTGCCGCTGTACTCCTGGCCGGCGTACGCCGTGCCCTCGGCAATCGCCAGGCCCCAATCGAACTTGGACCAGTACGGATTCGCAAGACCTGTGCCGGTCCCGAACAGGTGCGGAACGACCATCCGCTTGTTGACCGGGTCCACGGGCTGGCGACCGATCATGCGCTTGAACGGATACACCTTGGCATCCGCGTCGGCGGCCGTCGCGGTCGGCGCCGCGAGGATGATCGGATCTTCTTCGGTACCTTCCTCGGTGTACGTGTCATTCAGGTTAATGACCTTGCGGTCCCACTTGCCGTTGTCCCAGTGATAGGCCGGGCGGACGTTCATGCCCCAGACGAATCGGCCTTTGAGCTTGTCGTAGGTCGGCTTGCCGAACTCGTCGAGCGGGATCGGGTCGATGTCCTGACCCGCTTCGTCCCAATACCACTCCACCTTCGTGGCCTGGGTGCGCGAAAACGCCGGCAAGTGACACGTCTCGCAGGCCACGCGGTCCAGGTGGAAATTCAGCGCGGAGTCCAGTTCTGGATTGGCCGTGTGCACATCCGTCTCGCCATGGCAGCGCTCGCAGCGCGGCGACGCGCCACCCTCGTCGAGGCTGTGAGTCATCATGCCGGAGATGCCGTGGTTGGACATCTGGTGGCACGTCTGGCAAGAGAAGTCCAGCTCGCCCATGTGGAAGTCCATCTCTCGCGTCGCGTCCGCGAGACTGGAGCCCATGTCGCCGTGCTTGACGTTGTCGCCGCCGCCGGCGTTGAAATGGCAAAAGCCACAGTTCCGGCGCGTCGGCTTGCCGACGTTGTAGACGATATCTTGGAGGTCGGCCGGCGTAACGACGGTCACCTCGCCTTCGATCTTGAGTGCCGGCGGGCCGCCGCCGCCGTTGGCGGACGGATGCTTCTGATAAAGCCCGGTCGTATCGTGGCAGACCAGGCAGTCAATGTTGTTGATATTTTCGAAAAAGCCCGGGTCCGTGTTGTTTTTCCAGCCGAAACTCGGATGGCACTGCGTGCAGCGGCCCTCGTTCGAGGGGACGGCAATGCAGAAATTGTTGATCAGATTGATCTTTCCGACCACCTGGCCTTCGAGACCAACGACCACGTCGGTGACGTTGCCCCAGGTGAAGTGTCCCCCCTCGAGCAGCGCCAGCCCTTCATCGGAGTGGCACTTCAAGCAGTCCGATGTGGCCTGGAATCCCTCGGGGATGATCTCGGTGAAAATCAGCTCGTGGCGGGTCTTCTCCTCGATCTGACCCGATGGGTCACCGCCGTTGTCGTTGCTGTTGACGTTTGTGTTCGCATTGGAGTTGTCGGTGTCTCCGGCCGGAAGTGCCGGGCAGCCGACTAGCAACGGCAGGCTCGCGACGCCGATCGTCGTTGAGATGAGCCACCGGAAACGGGAGAGCATTGGATCCTCGCTTTCTGCGGACCGGGGTTGCGCGGCAGGGCGCACCATCCGCGCGCACATTGACGCAGCTCAGATGGCAAACACCGTTCCTCGCGGCGAGTAGTGCGAACGAATCGCACCGCGCGAATACGCTGATTGCGGTTGATTGCGCAAGCCTGCAACGACCGGCTGGTTACGGGATCAGAATCCAGGGATGGCTTCGAATCGTGGCGGGCGCGTGTGGGCTAAAC
>CAYOHG010000536.1:0-2647 GCA_964403685.1 uncultured Planctomycetales bacterium | reverse complement strand
ATGCTGTTGTCATTATCCAGGTCCCACGGGCAGCTTGGTGCCGTCACCGCGTACAGGTTGAAGGTGAACGGATCGCCGCCCGGCAGGTCCGCCATCGACGTCCGCCCGGTGATGGTCGCAAAGAGCGTGCCGCCCGGCGTGGTGCTAAGGTCGCCACCGGCGTAGAGCTCGAAGCTCAGCCGAGCTCCGACGAACTGATCGCCCGCCAGGTTGCTGATGGTGTCGAACCAGGTCAGCGGGATCTCCAGTCCTTGCCCGCTGATGCCGCGGATGCGCAGATCGTCCGAAACGATGCCGCCCGGAGCGGCGATCTGCGGCGGCGTGAAGTACTGGAACCCAGGCGGCGTGCAGAACGTGTCGTACACGCGCGTATCGGTGCTGGTCGCATCGAGGAACGGCACATTCAGGTTGCCAGGGACGCCGCCGAAGTTGAACTCGTCGGTCGCGTGCCAGATGCGGCCGAGCGTCGGCTCGAACACGTCCAGCGAAAACTCCGAGCCGGTCCAGTCCGAAGGCAGCACGGTCGTGTTCATGGTGAGATCAAACGTGAAGTGCGTCACGTTGCGCTGGAACACGCCCAGGTCAACGCCGCTGGTCGGAACCGTGTCGTTGCGCACTAGCTGGGTGATGCCGCCGCAAAGGCTGATCGTCACCTGCGCCGTATCGCTGAAGACCACGCAACCGGTCACGCCGTTGGTGATCAGGCAGTCGTAGGCGCCGGTGTCCTCCAGTTGCGCGCCGGTGATGGTCAGGGTCGGCGTGGTCGCCCCGGAGATGGTCCCGCCGTTGGTCAGATTGACGAAATCCTTGCGCCACTGATAGCTCGGCGAACTGGCATTGGTCGAAACGGACAACACGACCGTGTCGTTGAGGCAGGCGTCCTGCGATTGCGGCTGCGTCAGGATGTCGCCGGCGACGCAGGGCGGGTTGTCGAAGCCGATCGCGTCGAAGGCGGCGATGTCAGCAGTGCTGAAGAAATTGGGATAGTACGTCTCACCGGCGGCCAGGGCCGGGTCCATCAGGCCGATGCCATTGCCTTCCCGCCAGTGGCTGGCCTGGTACGGGCTGCCATCCGACATGCGGTATTCGACCGAGATGAAGTCGGTGTTGTGGTCGTCATTGGGCGAGTTGTAGGAAACCAGCCGCGGAGCGGTGGTGAACTCGCCGGTCGTGTCCGGATTGTAGTCCCCCGTGCCGTCCGTGCGCTGGAAGCGGAAGATATCCAGGGCTTCCATGTCGCCGCCGGAGAACCCGTCAGCGCCCGACACGAATCCCATCGCGTGGCCGCACTCGTGAATCGAGACATCGATAAACGAATACTGGCTGCCGGAGACACCGTTGGACGGATCGTAGTCCCAGGGGAAGACGCTGTTCCAGGTGGTCGAGCCGGAGTTGCCGGTAGTGGTTCCGACGGTGGAGCGGTAGGCCGCTTTGCTCCAGTCGATGTTGGTCTCGTTGGTAATCGTGCTGGACGCGCCGTTATAGCGCACCGGGATCGTGCTTCCGCTGGGCAGGATCGCCTGGAGCGAGTCATTGCTGTCCATGCCGAACGACAACCCGTCGCGCGAGATCGGCCAGGAGACCGAGTTGACGTAGGTCACGCTGGTCGCCCCGAGCACCCCGCCGCCGAGGTTCGCGAAGTTGACCGTCACTTTGACCGTGATCGGATCGCTGAAGAGCGTCTCGATGTACGCCTCCGCGGTCGCCAGGGCCGTCAACGCCGCGCTGGGAACGCTCGCATCCGCCTCGAAGATGACGTTGATGACTCCGCCGCGAACACCGCGATCGACGATCACCGCCGGCCCGCTGCTGAAGGCGGCGTGATGCGCGTCGGCGACAGCCCGAAGATCGTCCGCGGTCAGCCCGGTCGTGTCCGACCCGCACATATAGCGCCAGATTTCCTCGGTCTGAATCTCGATCTGGCTGCCGTCCGCGTAGAGCGTGCTGATTTCCGGTTTGCCCGGAATGGTATAAAAGGGCGGCGGCGTCAGTGACCGCGGATTGGCAGGTATGGTGCTGGTCTGCCCGAATGCCGCCGAAGTTGCGACCATCGCGAGGACCACGCCGCAGCAGGCCACACCCCTGGCCCCCATGAACCCAAACAAGCTGCCTGTCATGCCTTGCTCCCTCAGGAAGAGGATCCGAACGAACCGGCGGCATCAGAACGCGCCGCTCCGAAAGTTTTAACCGTTATCGGGGCGGCGATATTCCTTTTGTCGCGAGAACGTTATGCCGGCGTCCCGACGCTCAAACGGCGGCGCCCTCCGCGGGCGCGTGAGTATCACGGCGGCTGTCCATCGGCTCGCTCCGGTGATATCATCGGAGGCTGAGTGGTGGGTCGATACTCGCAGTGTCACGCATCGATTGGGCCTCGCGAGTTCCTGGCGGGATCAAAAACAAACGCCCGATAACCACCGGGCGACCGAATCGCGCGTTCGGCCAGATAAGAGACGGATGAGACAGCTCGTCGAAGCCAGTTCGTCGCGCGCTCGCGATCGACTCGAGCCGCCGCGACCGTGTTGTGCCTCGCTCCGCCGCAGAGCCGCCGTCTGCGCCGCGGCGCTGGCGTTCCTGGCCGGTTGCAGCGAGTCGCCCTCCGCGCCGCAGCGGCCCGCGCAAGCTTCGCGCAACGCGGCGAGCTCCGGGC
>CAYOHG010000535.1:0-2659 GCA_964403685.1 uncultured Planctomycetales bacterium | reverse complement strand
ATACGGAGCATCGTTGGTCGGGTCGCCAAAGAACGGCTCGTGAACAACCTCAAACTCGCCGCGCTCCGGATGGGTCGCCGAGATCAGCACCGAATCGGCCGCGTCGGCTCCGATTACGCAGATGTAGAAGCGGTCTTTGTACACATACCCCGAACGAAACGCCGTGAAGCCGGGATCATCCGTAAACGGCGTTACGACTTCCGCGAAGTTGACGCCATCCGTGCTTCGCAAAATGCGCGCCGGCGGCTGCGGGAGCTGCCGCGAGTTGAACGTGCCGATGTACACCGCCTCGGTCCCGTCGGTCTCGCGGAACACCGCCGCCGCGCGGTATCCGGCGTCACGGGCTACCTCGACGATGGTCCCGTCGGATTGAAGCTGCGTCAGTGTCGGCGAGAGGTAGACCAGACGGACTTCGCCCGTGGCCGGGTCGTAGGAGTAAAGCCGTCCGCGCCAGTCGTTGTCGATCAGCGGGTCGGGGCAGACCAACGGCAGCTCGGGGGTCTGCTCGGCCTTGCCCGTGCCGATCAGGTCCTGCACGAGGCAGAGAAAATCGCGGTTGCTGCCGAACAGCATCCGGCCCTGAAACTCCTCGCAAACCCACGCGTAAGAGTTGTGCTTGTCGCCCATCCCCTGCGTGCCGACCTGGCGAAATTCGCGATCGATCAATGTCTGCTGCGCTTCGGCGCGCAGCACGCTCAGCCCGCCGAGCAGCACAGCGCCGGCCGTCAGCCCAAGGATTCGAATCGCGACCGAACCGCGTCGCGGCCGGCGGCGCGTCGCGCCGAATCCGACCCCTAGCGCCGGCGCCGCCAGCATGGCTCCAAACCCGCACATCGGCGCTGCATTACCCACCGTCTCGCCCCCCGCCGGTTCCTGCTGCGCGCCGGCGATTGCGCCATCGCCATTACCCGCCGGCGAATCGGTCGCGGCGGTCTGGGGATCCGCGTCGCAGGCGTCCCCGATTCCGTCGCCGTCGCTGTCAAGCTGGTCGTTGTTTTTCACGTAATCGCAATTGTCCTGCGTGTCTGTGAAATCGTCGTTATCGTCGTCCGGGTCGCACTGGTCCGGTATGCCGTCCTCGTCCGTGTCGAGCGGGTCGATGTCCGCCCGCCCGGGCACCGTGTCCACGTCATCGGCGATGCAGTCGCCGTCATTATCATCGTCGCAGGCGTCGCCGATCCCGTCACCGTCAATGTCGGATTGCGAGAGGTTCCAGTCAAACGCGCAGTTATCGCGCGAATCGGGGAACGTGTCGCCGTCCTGGTCGCTGCCGGCGAATTGACCGAGAAAAAGCTGAAAGCCGAAGTACGGGTTGGACGCCCCCAGGTATAGCCCGTACGCGGTCGCTTCCATGTTGCGGACGCCGTAGTTGAACAGGTCGCTGAAGCCCGTCTGGGACACGAGCGTCCACTCGACGCCGTCGGTCGTTGAGTACAGATCGAAGCCGCCCTCCACCGCGGTGATGGTGTCCATCATCTCGTCGAGCAAGCCGTTCGGGTCGGGCGCCGGCAGGTAGCCGAAGCGCTGCGGGTCCAGCGACTCCAGCCGCGAGGCGGCCAGCGCGCTGAGGTCCGACATTCTCGCACCATCCACGTATTGCATGAAATACGCGCTGTCGAAAGTCCCCAGGTACAGCACGCCGGCGTATTCCTGAAGAAACCACATGTACCCGGTGAACGCGTTGCCGAAGCCGGGGCCCTTCCCGCTGAGCGGCTCCCTGAAGCCGTCGGGCGTTTCGCGCGGCGTGCCGCAAATGATGTCCCAGTCGCCGCGGGCGTCGATGCGCACCAGTTCCGCCGGCGCCGGACCGACATCGCGGATGACGTCGTATCCGCCGAAGAGGATTCCGCTGCCGACGTACATGTGATCCCCGTACCCACCCAGACTGACGACGTTCTCGTTGAGCGGACCGCGATAGGCGCCGCGATGCAGGATGGTGGCGTAGTGAAAGGGTGGCCGGCCGGCCGCGTCGGTGCGGAGCAGTTGGTATCCGTCCAGGGCGTTGGCCATGCCGATGTACAGGTGGCCCTTCCACTCCGCCAGCCGGTACGGGGCGTCGTTGGTGGGATCACCGAAGAACGGCTCGTGCACGATCTCGAACTCGCCCTGCTCGGGATGAGTCGCCGCGATCATGACCGAATCGCTCGCATCCGCCCCGATCACGCAGACGTACAAGCGGTCCTTGTACACCAGCGCCGAGCGGAACGCGGTAAAGCCGGGATCATCCGAGAAAGGCGTGCGGATCTCCTGCCAGTGCAGGCCGTCCACGCTGCGCAGCACACGCGCCGGCGGCTGCGCCAGCTCGCGCGAGGTGAACGTGAACATGTAGAGCGCTTCCGTCCCGTCGACCTCGCGGAACACCGCCGACGTGCGGTAACCGGCGTCGCGCGGCACCTCGACGATGGTGCCGTCGGACAGCAGCGCCGTCAGCGTAGGGGACGTAAGGACCAGGCGCGTCTGGTTCATCCGCGGGTCGTAGCAGAACAACCGCCCGCGGAAGTCGCCGCTTTCGGTCGGCACCGGGCACTCCAGCGGCAGTTCCGGGGTGGTTTCCTTGAAGTCGCTGCCGAGGAAATCGCCGATCAGGCACAGCAGATCACGGTTGCTGCCGACGAACAGCTTTCCCTGGAATTCGGCGATGGTCCAAGGGTAGGAATTG
>CAYOHG010000534.1:0-2661 GCA_964403685.1 uncultured Planctomycetales bacterium | reverse complement strand
TTCCGCCCTCGGCTTTCGACCTTTCCCCTGCGGTAATCCGGCTTCCGCCCTCGGCCTTCGACCTTGCTTGCTTCGCCCGGCCTCACCACGCGTCCAGCTCTCCGACGATCTCCTCCACCAGGTCCTTGATCGTGCACAGCCCGGCGCAGTTGCCGCCGGCGTCCGTGACAATCGCCATCGCATGCCGGGCCTGCTGCATGCGGATCAGTGCCGTCGGCACCGATTCGTTCGCCTGCACAAAGGTCGCCGGTCGCACGTGCTCGGCGATCGGCCGGCTGCGATCGTCCATCAACACGTCAAACACGCTGACCACTCCGACCACCCGGCGAGGATCGCCGCGGTAGACGGGAATCCGCGAAAAATGCGCCATGCGCGCCGCCCGCAGGAAGTCCTCGCGCGAAACCGTCGCGGCCAGCATGGCCGCCCGCGCGCGCGGCACCATCACGTTGGCGATCCGCACGGTCGAAACGCGCAGCACGCGTTCCATGATCTCGCGCTGCACGGGAGACATCCCGCCGCGAACGGCGCCCTCCTCCAGCAGTTGCAGGGCGCGCGTGCGCGGCAGCAGTTGGCCTTCCTCGGCAACGCGGGCGGGATCCACCCAGGCCAGCAGCCGCCGCGACCAGGCCCGCAGCAGCCAGTTCGCGCCCGTCGCCCGGGTCACCAGCAGCGCCGCGTTCGTCGGGGCGGCAAAGGCGCGCATCAGGCGGTCGGCCTCGCGGCGAAACAGGTCCTTGGGCAGCACCGAACCGAAAACAAGCATCAGCGGCGTTCCGATCAAGGTGGTCAGCAGCTCGACCTCGCGATCCGGCACCGCCCAGTGCAGCAGCAGAGTTGCAATGGATACCGTCGCCAGGTAGTCGCCGACATTCGCCCCGACCAGCGTCGTAACCACCACGTCCTCGGTCCGCTGGATCAGCCGCGAAAGCCGCGCCGCA
This sequence comes from uncultured Planctomycetales bacterium, assembly GCA_964403685.1. Taxonomy (GTDB): domain Bacteria; phylum Planctomycetota; class Phycisphaerae; order UBA1845; family Fen-1342; genus CAYOHG01. The sequence continues at coordinate 1,723 of CAYOHG010000534.1, read as the reverse complement.
CCCGGTTCACCGCGCGCCTCGGAGACTCGCAGCCGTACGCGGTTGACACAGTACAGCCCGGTCTCCGTGCCCGAGCTGAAGGCCGCCAGTGACAGGCCGACGAGCAACCCCAGCGCAGCGAGAAGTTCGATCATGCCGCGGGCTCCGCGGGCGACGGCGGCGAACCGTCCTGGCAGATTGAAACGCGCAGCCGGTCAATCCTCCGGCCGCGCACGCTCGTAACGCGTGCCTCGACGTTGCCCAGCCGGACCGTATCGCCGGGCTGGGCCGGGCGCCCCAGCCGGGCCGTCACCATCCCGCCGACGGTCGAGACGCGCTGCTCCCGAGGCTGCACTCCGAACGTCTCGGCCCAGTAGTGCACGCTTAGCCGTCCGCTGATGTCATACTCGCGCGGGGAGATGGGGACGATTTCGTCGGTTCCGACGCGTTCGTGCGGCGCGCTGATGTCGCCGACGATCGATTCGAGCACATCCTCGAGCGTCACGACGCCCGCCATCCCGCCGTACTCATCCACCGCGATCGCCAACTGCGAGCGCGTCGCACGGAAGTGCTGAAGGAGCTGCTCGCAGGTGATGACGTCGGGCACGAAGCGCACGGGCGCGAGCAGTTGCCGCAGCGGCCGATCACCCGCAAAGAACAGCACCTTGGCGGAAATCAGCCCGATGATGTTGTCGGGCGAGCCGTCATACACGGGGATTTTCTTGCGGCAGGTCTGGCGCATCAGGGCGCGGAGTTCCGCCGCCGGCCGGCGGACGTTGAACGAGACTACGTCGACGCGCGCTACCATCACGTCGCGGACGCGCAGCTCGGAGAGCTTGATGACCTCGTTGAGGTAAAGATTTTCCACCGGGTTGATCACGCCTTCGCGCCGACTGAGTTCGAGCAGCGCGCCCAGCTCCTCATCCGACACGTCGCGCGTCGGGGACTCGCGCTGTCCGCGTCCCAGCACGACGCGCTCGAATGGCAGCACGAACAGCAGGTCGATCACCCGACTCACGGGGACCAGCAGAGGCTGCCAGAGGCTCACATACAGCGCGGCGTACGGCGCCAGTCGTTCCGCCAGGGCCACGCCGACGACCTTGGGCGTCATGTCGGCGCCGACAATAACGACCAGCACGCAGGCGGCGCCAGCGAGGGGCTCGATCCAGTCGCCGACGACCTTCGATAGCCGGTTGATCAGCACGAACGACGCGGCGAACAGCAGCGTGTTGACCGCGGCGTTGCCGATCAGGACCGCCCCCAGCACGTTCTGCGGCCTGGACATCAACCTGGCGACACGTTGCGCCAGCGGTTGCCGGCTGCCCGCGGCCCGGTCCAGCGCGGCGCGCGACAGCGAAAAGAGCACCGTCTCGCTGCCTGAGAACATCGCCGAGGCTGCCAGCAGCACGGCCAGCACAGCGAATTGAAGCGGCAGATCCAAGGCGGACATGGTCCTCCCAAGCGCCGGGCGCCCGGAAAGTGCAATCGCCGGTCAGTGTACGCGATGCGCGGCCATGCTTCAGCAAGAGCTAGCTGATTCGGACCGGGGGGGTCGGCGTCAGGAACGCGGGTAACTATCGGCGGCTGCGGCGAAACTCGCCTGCCGGCGCTCAGCGGCACGGAAGCCGACCACCGCCGCGCCGCCGATTGGTGCTGGCGAAAGAAGAGACTCGCCGGCTGGTCGCGGGGGACACGCACCCCCCCTGCGAGCGCAGCCCGTCTTAGGGTGTCGAGTCGCTCATCC
>CAYOHG010000533.1:0-2662 GCA_964403685.1 uncultured Planctomycetales bacterium | reverse complement strand
GTGGAGGCGCTGGGCGTGGTCGCCCTGGCGGAGTCCGGTGCCGTTGGCGAAGCGGCGCGCGCCGCCGAGCGTTGCCTCGCCGGCGCCGCCGACGCCGATCGCCGTCTCTTCGAACGGCTGCAAGGCTGGCTGGCCGGGCGCGCCGCGACTGTCGCGACCCCCGCGGATGCGTTTCAGCCCGTGCTGACCGCCGCAACCGACTGGGTCGTGCCGCTTCAGCCGATCAACCCTTCCGCCGCTCGGCAGGATTCGGCCGGGTTGCTCGATGCGTTGGATGCCCTGCGGCGTGTGCCGGTGCTCGAACCGGCCGTCGCCGACAACGTGCTGGCGATCCGCATGCACGGGACGATCTGGGCGCTCGACACGCTGACACTGGCCACGCTGTGGCGCGCCACCGAAGTCGGCGCCGGTGGCATCGACACACAGGCGCTGTCCCAGCCGGGCGGCGAAATGGGATTTGAGGGGCGTCGTCTCTCGCCGCAGACCCGCCTGCTGTTGACGCACCGTCTCGCCCACGCGGTCACCATCGGCGGGGGCGCGGTCTACAGCGTCGAAGCGGTCGGCGCCGGCGTCAGCGACGCGTTCGGTGGGCCGCGCATCCGCACTGCCGCGCTTGGCGCAGCCCACGGCGTGCTCGTGGCGCGCGATCTGCGCAGCGGGCGGCTGCTCTGGCGCAGCGACGACGAGCCAACCGGGCCGCTGGCGCAGGTTTCGTTTCAGGATCGCCCGATTCTTGTGGACGGTCGGCTACTGGCGCCGGTCGAGCGGCACGGCGAACTGATCCTCGTGGTCCTGGCGCCCGACAGCGGGCGTTTGCTTCAGGAGGTGCGCGTCGCCAGCCCGCCGACGCATTTCGGCTCCGGCGGGCGATGTGTGCTGCTGGCCGACGCTACGACGATCTACCTCAGCACGGGCAACGGCGCGATCGCCGCCTTCGAGCGCCCGTCACTGGACTGGAAGTGGGCCACGCTTTACCAGAGCACCGTCGCCGAGCGCAACAGCCGCTTCTGGTGGCAGCCGGCGGCCGACCCGCTGGAGTGGTCGCCTGAGATGCCCTTGCTGGTGCAGGACCTGCTGATCGTTGCGCCGGTGGATTCCTCGGCGGCGGAAGTGCTCGCACTGGACCGCTACGACGGCACGAAGCGCTGGAGCCTGCCACGGCGCGACCTTGCGTTCCTGGTAGGGGCCGTCGGTGATGGCCTCATCGTCGGAAGCCATCGGCTGACCTGCCTGGACCTGCACCAGCCCGCCACCGCCCCGCGCTGGCGCAGCGTACCCCTGGAGATCGCCGGCCGGCCGGAAATCCTGGGCACCTCGGTCTACGTCCCGACGCGCGACGGCGTCGTCGTGATCGATGGCCGCACGGGCAAGCTGTTGCAGGAGCAGGGTCGGCCGCCCCTGGCCGCCGGACAGCCGCGCCCGGCGACGCCGCCGGGCCGTGGAGTCAGCGGCGAGGCCGAGGCCTGCCGGCTGGTGATGGGCGATGCCGCCTTGTACCGCGTGACGCCCACGCGAGTCGCCAAGTACCCGGATATCGAGCGCCTGCGCTCGCTTGTGACGACGCTTCGGCAGCGCGACCCCGCGGATCCGCGGCTTGATCTGCTGGACGCACGAGTTGCCGCGCTGGCCGGCGAAATCGACGCCGGCATCCAGATCCTGGAGGCCGCGGCTGGCCGCGGTGTGGAGCTCGCGCCCGAACAACGGCAACTGCTGGGCGAACTCTACCTCGCCCAGGCACGCGCCGCCGACTCCGCCGAGCGCCGCCTTCCGTATCTGCGCAAGGCCATGTCGCTGGGCGAGGGCGGCGGCGATTCCCAGGCGGTGGCGTTGCTGCTCGGGGATGAGCTGCTGGCCAACGGCCGGCCACTGGAGGCCCTCGAGGTCTACCGTGCCGTACTGCTCGACGGCGGGGCCGGCGAACTGGAGCGCAGCTCGCCCAGCCATCGCAAGGCCACCTGGCTAGCCGCGGTAACACGGATGCGCGAGTGCCTCCATCGGCTTGACTCGATGCAGGCTGGCCGCGCAATCGACGAGCTCATCACCGAGGCCGAAGCCTCTGCTCATGCCGTCCTGGCGCTCTTCCGGCTGCGGCTGGCCGCTACGGGGGACGGCCTGCGGCAGCGCGTCAACCGGGCACTGGCCACCCAGCGGATGCCACCCGAGCTGGCCTTGCCGATATTCGCGGAGCTGGATGCCGAGCCGCAATCCGAGCCGCCCGACAACGCGCTGCTGCTGGCGCGCTGGGAAACCCACGTGTCGCTCGGGCTGCTGGACGAAGCCGGCCGCGATCGACAGCGCTGGGAGCAGCGCATCGCGAGCGCCTCCGTGGCGCGGCCGGCGGACGAACGCCGCGCCCAGTTGCTGATCAACGCCGAGCGCAAGATGCGCGACCTGGCGGGCAGTCCCTTCCGAGCGCCGTTCTACCGCCAATGGCGGATGACGGGCGCGGAACTCCTGTTTGACGCGCGTCAGCCGCTGGCCGCGACGGGCCAGTGGTTGCCCATCCGAAGTCTCGACGACCGCGCCCTGCAACTGATCGACAGCGTCTCCAATCAGCAGCCCTGGCGCGATCACGTCGATGCCCTCACCACCGGCTGGGAGGCCCTTGACGCGGAGGCCGGCGCGCGGCGCGACGCCCTGGCCGCGCGACGGCCCGGAGAGG
>CAYOHG010000532.1:0-2664 GCA_964403685.1 uncultured Planctomycetales bacterium | reverse complement strand
ACCAGACACCGACCACCGGCGCAGTGCTGCCAGTGGACGGCGGCGTGGCTGAGGCATTCCCGCGTTAGACCGGAAGCGGGCCAGCGCTCCCGCCGGGCGGCGCGGCCGGCCGGCAGCCCGATCCTCAGAGCAGAGGACAATCGGATTGTCCGAGATTCACCGAATCTGCACCGCGGACGGGGCGCGGCTTGCGTGCCGCCGACATGAGCAGCGCGGCGCGCCGCCTGTGCTGCTGATTCACGGCCTGGCGGTCAACGTCGACGTCTGGGACGCGCCGCCGGTCGACGCGACCGGCTATTCCTACCGCAGTCTGGCGAGCCTGCTGCGCGACGCAGGCTACGACGTCTGGCTGCTCAATCTGCGCGGACATGGCGCACCCCATCTGCACAGCGAACCGCCCGTCGGACAGCGCGACTGGTGCGTGGATCACTTCCTGCTCTACGACGTGCCCGCCGCGGTCGAGTACGTCATCCACGCGACGGGGCGTTTTCCGGTCGTGATTGGGAACAGCATGGGGGCGATGTGCCTGGCGGCCTATCTCTGCGGAGCAACCCGCTCGCGCACGGACGAAGGTGAGCAGATCATCATCGATCCTCACGTGGCCTCGCAGCGGCAGGGTCGCGCCGCCGGGGCCATTCTGGTCGAGTTTCCGGCGGCGCTGCGCTGGCCGCGGTCGTTTTTCGACGAGCGCGGGGCGCTGCGCTGGGGTGCGCTGCTGAATGAATGGGGACGCGCGGACCGGGACGTCAACCTGCCGTTCGAGTCGATGTCGCGCATGCCCTGGCTTGAGGCGGCCCTGACCGCGACCGGTGAGATCCGGCTGGACTGGCTTCGATCGGCCACGGCCGAGGCGGATTCGCGCTGGCCGACGGCGTTGCAGCAAGGCTACAAGGGCCTTCGCGAGGTTTCCCTGAAGGCGCTCGGACAACTGGCCGCGCGGTTCCGCAATGTGCGCGATTTCCACTTCGAGACCTTCACGCGCTGCCTGCTGCCGGCCCTGGATCATCTCAAGGCGGGCGTGTTGCGCCAGCTTGCCAAGTCCGTCCGGGCCGGTGGCTTCGTCAGCGCGCTGGGCACGCCCGACTGCATCTACAGCGAGCATTATTCGCACATCGCGCTGCCGGTGCTCACGATCGTGGGCGGGCGCGACCGCATCGCGAACGCCGACGTGACGCGGGCCGTCTTTTACGAGAACGTCAGCTCGGGCGACAAGCAGTTGCTGCGATTCGAAGACATGGCCCACGGGGAGTTTGAATACTCGCCGGCGGCGACGCAACGGGTGTATCCGGCGATTGTAGAGTGGCTAAGCGCGCGCTCGCGGAGAGCGATTTGAGCCGATCCCGCGAATGGTCGTCGCAAGAAAGACCCCACCCGCGACCGCGCGTCGCATCGGATGACGCCGTAGGCACCCCAGTCGCCCCGCCAGATGCGCCGCTACTCCGGCTCGGGTGTCGCGCGGCGCTGGGCGCGCGTCAGCAACGAGTCAAGCCGCGGTCTAAGCGCGTCGCGAAAAACCGAGTGCAGGGGTGCGTGTTCCTGGTCCAGTTGCTCCAGAAGCCGCTGCCGGCGGTTGGTCTCCAAGCCATCTTTCGTTCCAAGCTGGGCGCGCAACCGGCCTATCTCATCCGCCCGCGGAGCCAGCCGCTGCCGACCGAGCGTCAGTGATTCCTCCAGGATCGTACGGGCCTTCTGCGTCTGCTCGGCGTCCAGCGCGTGTCGCAAAATGAACGACTCGACATATTGGCGCCAAGCGCGCTCCCAGTCGGGCTCGGACTTTCCAGTCGGATTGCGTTTTTCGCGCATTCGCTCGGCTTCGGACATATACGGGCTGCTGAACGGATCGCCGGCATTCAGTGCGCTCATCGTCGGGCCCCAGCAGCGGCGACCCTCGTCGACGTCCCGCATCCAGTCTTCCCAGGAAACGACGGCATCCCCGTTCCATGCTCGAACGCGCTCGTCCGATCCGTCAGCCAGCCCGACATTGAATCCCGGCTGAAGTCCGAGATCCCGCCCCGAGAAGGAGGGTGAGTCGGTCGTCTGATTCAATCGCGCGTCCCTGATGCGCACGACTTCAGACAACTCGCCGAACAAGTAGTACTCCGTCCGCTCGGGCAGCCAGACGCCATCGAACTCGCGCAGTGAATTGTGGACGACGTGCGTCTCATCGCCGTGTTGACTGAGCACAATGCGCTCGGGATTCCAGCCACGCGCCGCATCGATCTCCCATACGATCCGCGAATCGTGACCGAGATCCGCGGTCACGGTCCAGCGGTGCCCGTCGTGCGACTCTCTGTACGCCAGGGCCTTCGAACGGTCGGTGCCCGGCAGCCCCGCCCAAAGCAAGTGGCGACCATCCAGCCCGATCATGCTCGCCGAGGTTGCCTGAATACCGACCGCCAGAATGTCTCGAACGCCAACCGTCAGCCGGTTGCTTGCCACGTCGTCGGGCCATAGCGCCACGGTTGGCCGAGTTTCATGCCATTCCCAGAATCCGTCGCGGTTTTTCATCATGAGCATGGGATAGCGCGACCGCCCTTCTCCGGTGCGCAGATCGAAGCCCGTCCACCCGTCGGGGTCGCCACGGTGCTCGAAGATCAGATCCCCGTTTCTTGCCAGGCGTGTGACGAACTGTAGGGCCTTGCTCTCGTCAGCCTCCAGCAGAAC
>CAYOHG010000531.1:0-2664 GCA_964403685.1 uncultured Planctomycetales bacterium | reverse complement strand
CGCCTGCGCCATCTCGCCGCCCACGTAGGCATAGCGCGTACCGTGCGTCTCGCGGAACGTCGGATCGCCCAACTGCTCAGCGGTCAACGCCGGTACGTATCCGAGCACCGGGTAGGCTTCGCCGCTGATGGGCTCCGGGCCAAGGTAGGTCGTGCCGCCGCGGCCGGCCGCGAGGTGGCCGGCATGTTCGACGATGCACACGGGCGCGCTGAGGCACAGCAGCGCGTTGCGCAAGCCCGTCTCGCCCAGTTCGGGACCGCCCGTATGCCGATCGGGAATCCAGTATCCGCGCGTCGGTGTGGCGCCGCGCTGGGCGTGCGTGCCGGCCGAATTCTGCGTCGCGGTCGCCATTTCGCTCGCCTCCTGCCAATCTCTCGGGGAATGTCGCGGGCCTCAGGTTTCAGCGGGCGCGAATCTTAGCGGGCCGCGTAAACTCCGTGCAAACGACGGGTCAAGCCGGCCTTCCGGCGCCCCGTTCCGCCCCCGACCGTCACGACCTCTACAATATCGTCTCGCAGCCAACGCTGGTGGAGGCCGACCTGTGCACATCGAACCCTTTCGCATCAACCCTGACATCCGCCGCGCCGTCACGCCGCCCGCCTCGATCTACCGCGACCCGGCCTTCCATGAACGCTGCCGCGAGCGGATCTTCGCGCGCAGTTGGCAGCTTGCGGCGGACGCCGGCACGGTCCGGCTGCCCGGCAGCACGCAGCCGGTAACGCTGCTGGAAGGCTGCCTCGATGAGCCGTTGCTGTTCACGCGCGACGAAAGCGACCGGCTGCATTGCATCTCAAACGTCTGCACTCATCGTGGTACGCTCGTCTGCGAGCACGCCGGGCCGCAGCGCTCGCTGCGTTGCCGCTATCACGGCCGGCGCTTCGCTCTCGACGGGCGGTTTCAGAGTATGCCCGAATTCGAGCAGACGGCGGATTTCCCCGGCCCGTCGGACGACCTGCGCCCGGTGCCCCAGGCTCACTGGGGACCATTGCTGTTCGCGGCTATCGAGCCGGCGACGCCGTTCGAGCGCTGGATCGGACCGGTTCAGCAGCGTCTGGCGTGGCTGCCGTTGAACGAGTTCCGCTTCGACCCGGCCCGCTCGCGCGACTACCTTGTGGCGGCCAACTGGGCGCTGTACTGCGAGAACTACCTGGAGGGGTTTCACATTCCTTTCGTTCATCCGGTGCTCAGCCAGGCGCTGGATTTCGGGCAGTACCGCACCGAGCTGTATGAGTGGTGCAACCTGCAACTGGGCATCGCCCGCGGCGGCGAAAGCACCTTCGAGCTCCCGGCGGATTCGCCGGATTCCGGCCAGGCCATCGCCGCGTATTACTTCTGGCTGTTTCCCAACCTCATGCTGAATTTCTACCCCTGGGGGTTGTCGATCAACGTAGTCAAACCGCTGGGAGTGGACCGTACGCGCGTGTCGTTTCTGGCGTATGTCTGGGACGAGCGCAAGCTGGAGATCGGCGCGGGAGCCGGGCTGGATCGCGTCGAGCGCGAGGACGAAGCGATCGTCGAATCCGTGCAGCGCGGCGTGCGCTCGCGCATCTACCGGCACGGGCGCTACTCGCCGACGCAGGAGCAGGGCACGCATCATTTCCATCGCCTGCTGGCCGCGGCGCTGGCATGAGCTTCGGACGGAATCCGCCATGAGCATCCTGATCACCGGGTTTGAGCCGTTCGCGGACGAACCGCGGAACCCATCGGGCGAAATCGCCCTGGCGCTTGACGGCGGCCGCGTCCACGGCGTAGCGATACGCGGTCTGGTGCTGCCGGTCCGCCGCGAATCCGCCTGGCCGGCTCTGAGCGTAGCGCTGGAGTCGCACAAGCCGCGCACGGTCATTGCGCTGGGGCTGGCCACGAAGCGCGCGGTGGTCTGCGTCGAGCAGGTCGCAGTCAACATCGACGACTTCCGCATCGCCGATAGCGACGGAGTTCAGCCGACTGGTGAGCCGATTGTCGCCGATGGGCCGGACGCCTACCTGTCGACGCTGCCGGTGCGCGAACTGGTCGCGGCCCTGCGTTCGGAGGGGATTCCGGCCCGCCTCAGCCGTTCCGCGGGCACCTACCTGTGCAACCACGTCTTTTACCGGCTACTGCACGAAGCGGCCCACCGCCCGGCGGCCGAGTGGTTCGAAGCGGTTTTCGTGCACGTTCCACCGCTGCCCGAGTGCGTGGCCGCCAGCGACAACGAACGTGCCTCGATGGACCTGCCGATCGTGCGCCGGGCGGTCGAAACCCTCGTAGGGGTCATCGCGCGCCGGGCATGATCCGCTCCGCCGCGATCGCATCCGCCTCCGGCGCCGCCGCGGACGCGACAGGCCCGGCATCGGACGTGTCTACGGGCACAATTGTCAGGTTTCGTTCGGTGCGGCCCGGCACCAGCGCCAGCAGACCCAGCGTCGCGAAACGGAGCGCCGCGCTGAGCAAGAACAACAGCAGGTAGGCACTGCGCGCTCCATCCAGGGCGTGCAGCAGAAGTCCGCCGCACACCGCCCCGACCGCGATCACGACCGAGTTGGCGAAGTTGAAGCTGGTCAGCACGCTGGTGCGCTCGTCGGACCGGATCGTTTCGAAGAACAGCAGGAACGTGGACAACTCGTACGCGCCCCAGGCAATTCCCACCAGCAACTGCGTCGCAAACAGGACCGGCAACGACTGTGT
>CAYOHG010000530.1:0-2676 GCA_964403685.1 uncultured Planctomycetales bacterium | reverse complement strand
GCGCGTAGGTCATGCGCGGGAACGGCCGCGGCAGATCGACACCCAGCAGCTCTCTCCACAAGCGTACGAGATAGCCTTCGGCGACGTTCATGACGTCGTCCATCTGCACAAAGGACATCTCGACGTCGAGCTGCGTGAACTCGGGCTGGCGGTCCTTGCGGCTGTCCTCATCGCGGAAACAGCGCACGATCTGCATGTAGCGATCGAAGCCACTGATCATCAGGAGCTGCTTGAAGAGCTGCGGCGACTGCGGCAGCGCGTAGAACTCGCCGGGGTGTTTGCGCGAGGGGACCAGGAAGTCGCGCGCGCCTTCGGGCGTGCTCTTGGTCAGAAACGGGGTCTCGATCTCGATGAAGCCCTGCTCGTTGAAGAAGTCACGGATGATCTTGACCGCGCGGTGCCGCGAAATCAGCGCTTTCTGCATCACGCTGCGGCGCAGGTCGAGGAAGCGGTATTCCAGCCGCAGCTCCTCGTTGGTCTTGATCTCGTCTTCGACCGGAAAGCGCGGCGTCTCGGAGGAGCTGAGCAGGTCGATCTCGTGCACGCTGACCTCGACTCTGCCGCTGGCGAGGTTGGGGTTTTCCAGCCCGGCCGGACGCGGAGTCACTTCGCCGCGGACGGCGATGCAGAATTCGCTGCGCAGCTTGCCGGCAACTTCGTGGGCGCGCGGGTCAGTCTCCGGATTGAAGCGAAGCTGCACAAGACCCTCGCGGTCGCGCAGATCGATGAACACCATGCCGCCATGATCGCGGCGCGTCGCCACCCAGCCACAAAGCAGCACGGTCTGGCCGATGAGCTTCTCGTTGACCTGCCCGCAGTAGCAGGTTCGGCGGTTATACGGCAGTGACACGGACACACTCCTGGTCGCGGATGCTGGCACGATTGCAGAGGGCGGATGCTAGCGGTTGCGTACACAGGCGGTCAAAACGGGGAACCTGGAAGGTCCGTATTCGCCGGCTCAAGCCGCAGTTGTCGATCACCGTTGTCGCCAGGAATCCTGAACCGACGAACCACGCGGGCCAGCCGGATTGACGACTGGGCGGCGGACGCGCTCTGCCCAAAGCGATGCCGCAGCGGTCGTCGGAACAAGTAGCCGGGACCGCGCGGTTGGCACGGCCCCGGCCGGGCTAGGAACAGAGGTGAACGAGCGTGCTGCCGCCGCTAGAACGTCGGCTCCGCGGGGAAGTCCGCCGGAAAGACGGTCTCATCCCCGACCGGTGTCGGCAGAAAGTCCATATATGACGTGTCGAGGTCGCCGCAGGCGCCCTCCACAACGCTCTGTTGCACAAGGTCGATGCAGATGTTCGTGAAGCTGACCTGAAAGTCCCCGGTGGTCTCGGCGGCCAGCAGGGCCAGCCCCGCGCTGGCGCGGAAGAGGGCCGAGAAGACGTACGTGTCGTAGCTCAGCGGGCTTTCGAGGAAGGTCGCGTTTGAGCGGACCGTCTTCTCGAACACCCCGGCGTCGTTCAATACCGCGTCCACGCGGTGCACGGCCTTATCGATCGTGTAATCGTCGCGGGCGCGCCCGGTGATGTACGCCTCGTTCCAGCGATGCGTTTCGCCGGTGCGATCCCACTGCACATACCACTGGAGCGTGTCGGCGGCTTCCTCGATCGCGGCGTCGGGGTGCGTGACCATCTGGCCGGCGCCAAGGTGCTCGTCGGTGGGCAGGGTCGTGATCAGGGCGCACTTGAATCGTTCGAAGCCGTTGCCGCGATCGGTCCAGATGCGCACCGCGACCGGGACCGTGTCAACGCGCCCGCTGCCGTCGGCGACGCCGTCGCCATCGAAATCGAACGGCGCGAAGTCGGCCTTGTACTGCACCTGGCGACCCTGGTCGAACAGCACGCCGCGAACCTGCGTTTCGTCCGGGCTGGCCATGTCATCCGTGATCTCGTTGGCCAGCGCCAGCGAGCGGTCCGCCAGGCGATGAAACGCATTCACAATAGCAGTCGAGGCGAGGACGGTCCGGCGGTAGGTGAAGTAATCCAGGCTCTGCGCGTTGGAAAGCGCCTTGGGCGTGCCGCCTTCCTTCTCGTCGGGCAGGTCGGAGATATCGATGGCGATGGAATCGGGGAAGATCGGCTTGGTAGCGCTGCCCGTACCGTTGGAGCCGCCGCTGGAACCGCCGGTGCCGCCACCCGCGAGGCCGCCGTCATCGCCACCGTCAGTCCCGATCGACACGCTGCTCCCGCCGCCCACGGTCACGCTCCCGGGATCCTGTGCGACCGCGTCATCGCCGCCCTGGTCCGGCATGTTGGTGAGGTTGTCACTGCCGGAGCCGTCGCTCGTCTCCTGCGATGCGGGCATGCAGCCAAACAACGACACGCCCGTGAGCAAGGTCGCGAATGTCAGGTACCGGTACCGACGCATGGCGTGACTCCTATGTTGGCCCTGGCTGAATCGTGCAAAGCGGTCGCCGCGGCAATCGACTAAAGGGTGCGTCAGCGGTTCAGCCTCGGTCGGACCGACCGCGACGAATGCACACCGCGGTCACCGCGCCGTGCTACAGCGATCTCCGCTGCCAGTATTGTCCCAAGCTGATTCTCGGGGAAGACCCAAGCGGCAAACCACGCGCCGCGTAACGCGCGCCACGCGGCGTGCGGACGGCGCGCACAGCCGTGCGCGGGCCACCCGTCCAGCCCGGCCGGGTCGCGCCGGTCCTAAGTACCGCCC
>CAYOHG010000529.1:0-2695 GCA_964403685.1 uncultured Planctomycetales bacterium | reverse complement strand
GGGTCTACATCGCGCTGATGGGAGCGGCGGGCCTGCGCAAGGCGACGCAGGTCGCGATTCTCAACGCGAACTACATGGCCCAGCGTCTGCACGGAACGTTTGAGGTGCTGTACAGCGGGCGCAACGGCCGCGTCGCGCACGAGTTCATTCTCGATCTGCGGCCGTTCAAGAAATCCGCCGGCATCGAGCCGGAGGACGTGGCCAAGCGGCTGATGGACTACGGGTTCCACGCGCCGACGATGTCGTGGCCGGTTCCGGGCACGTTGATGATCGAGCCGACCGAGAGTGAGCCGAAGGCCGAGCTGGACCGGCTGTGCGATGCGCTGCTGAGCATTCGCGAGGAGATCCGCGCGATCGAGCAGGGCCGCTGGCCGCGCGACGACAACCCGCTGGTCAACGCGCCGCACACGTCGGCCCACGTGACGGCGAGTGAGTGGACGCACCCGTACTCGCGCGAGCAGGCGGCCTACCCCGCGGCGTGGGTGCGGGCGCACAAGTTCTGGCCGCCGGTCGGACGGGTGGACAATGTCTACGGCGACCGGCACCTCTTCTGCACCTGCGTGCCGATGGAGGCGGCGGCCCCGACCGCAATGGGCGCGCCGGTTTCGCAATAGCGCTGGCAGCCTGCGCCGTGTGCGCTAAGGCTGGGTGGCCGGGATGCTCAGAGTTTCTGAGTTGCGAAAGCTGGCTCGCGCACGTCTGGTCGATGCGCACATCCTGCTTCGTGCGAAGCGGTTTGACGCGGCGGTCTACTCGTGCGGTTTTGCAATCGAGCTGGCGCTCAAGGCGCGCATCTGCCGAGCGCTGAAATGGCCTGAGTTTCCGGAAACCTCGAACGAATTCAGAAAGAAGGGGCTGACCTCCTTTAAGACTCACGATCTGGACCTCCTGCTGCGGTTGTCGAGCGTTGAGTTGCGCATCAAGCAGCGCTACGGCGAGCACTGGGGGATTGTCTCGAAATGGGATCCCGAATCTCGTTACAATCCCCTTGGCAGGGTCACTGCCCAGGACGCGGAACAGAGTCTTGTCGCGGCTCGGCAACTGCTGAGGGCGATATGAGAGAGCTCGCTGAACAATTGCAGCGGGTCGAGCACGAGATCGCCGAGGAACGCGGTCCATTTACGCTCTTCGGCCTGTTTCTTCGTGACGGGGCGCCGGACCGCTGGGACGTTGTCTTCGCCGCGCCGTGGGTCGACGAGGACGAATACGCGGCGATCCGATTCATGGCCGATCGACTGCGCAAGGCGCTAAAGAAAACGGACCTCGTCTCGATTTCGCGCGTTGTCCCCATTCTCAAGGACAACCCGGGACTGAAAGCGGTGACGCGCGCGATCGACGTTTCGCACGGGATGGTCGAAGTCGAAAACACGACGTTTTTCGATCTGGCTATTCGACACGCGTTTATCATCACGGCCGGTAAGCGCCCCGCGAGCAAGGGGAATGGCAACGGGCGGAAGTAGGCCGCGGCTGCGCCGCCCGCCTTCAGCCGGTCCGGTTCGACGATTCGGTCGGCCGAATATTCGCGACAAGCGCCATGCTCTTTCGCTTCAGCCTCTACGGCTTCCTGAAGAACCAGCGCTACTTCGAGCCGTTTCTCATCCTGGCGCTGCTCGACAAGGGCCTGAGCTTCTTCGCGATCGGTCTGCTGATCGCGTTTCGCGAGATCACCGTCAATTTGCTGGAGATTCCCACCGGGGCGAGCGCCGACGTCTGTGGCCGGCGGCGCTCGATGATCTTCTCCTTCCTGGCCTATATCGCCAGCTTCCTGGTCTTCGGCTTTGCTGACGACTGGCCCCTGCTGGCCGCGGCGATGTTCCTGTTCGGCATCGGCGAGTCGTTCCGCACCGGCACGCACAAGGCGATGATCTTCACCTGGCTGCGATTGCAGGGGCGAACGGCCGAGCGCACGCGCGTCTACGGTTTCACCCGCTCGTGGAGCCAGATCGGCTCGGCGGTCTCCACGCTGTTCGCGGCGCTGTTCGTGTTGATCAGCTCCGACTACGAGTTGATTTTCCTTTTCGCCGCGATTCCTTATGCGCTGAACGTGATCAACTTCATGGGCTACCCGCGCGAGTTGGAAGGAGAATCGGTCCGGTCGGGTTCGCTCACAGCCGTCTGGAGGCACACGCTGGCGACGCTGCGCGACGCGGCGCGAAAACCCGATCTGCGCCGGCTGATGACCGAGTCGATGGGTTTCGAGGGCGTGTTCGAGGCTGCCAAGGGATACCTCCAGCCGGTGCTTCAGTTTGTTGCGCTGGCCTGGCTGGGCCATGCGGCGGGAATCGCACAGTGGAACGACCCGCAGCAGGCTGCGCTGCTGGTCGGGCCGGTCTATTTCGTGCTGTACCTGCTCTCCGCGGCCGCCAGCCGGAACACGCACCGCATCGAGGCCGCCGCCGGCGGCGCCGAGCGCGTGTCGCGCGGCTACTGGGCGTTGGGGGCGGTCGTCTACATGGTTGTCGCGGTGTCGTCCTGGTGCGAATGGGCGCAGCCGCTGGTGGTCGGGTTCATGCTGCTGCATGTAGCGCAGAATCTGTGGCGCCCCGTGCTCATCAGCCGATTCGACGCGCACTCCGACGAATCGCAGGGGGCGACCATACTGTCGATCGAAAGCCAGGCGAAACGCCTGTCGACGATGGTGCTCGCGCCGTTGCTGGGCCTGGCGGTTGACGCCCTGGGTGACGGTGGCTCGCTG
>CAYOHG010000528.1:0-2703 GCA_964403685.1 uncultured Planctomycetales bacterium | reverse complement strand
CCTTGGGGTCATGCAGCAGTACGCGGGCGATCGACAGCCGCTGCTTCATTCCGCGCGAAAGCGAGTCGACCAGCGCGTCGCGCTTGAAGGACAGATCGGTCAGCTCGAGCACGTCGCCCACGATCTGCGCCCGCTTCTTGCCGCCGATGTCGTACGCGGCCGCGAAGAACTCGAGGTACTCCTGGACGACCATGTCCTCGTAGGCGCCGAAAAAGTCGGGCACGTAGCCGATCAGCGGGCGGATCTTGCGGCTTTCGTATCCGACCACGTGCCCGCAGACGCGCGCTTCACCCCAGGTTGGTTGCAGCAGGGTGGCCAGGATGCGGATCGTGGTGGTCTTCCCGGCGCCGTTGGGGCCGATGTACCCGAAGCACTCGCCCTGCTCGATGGTGAGGTGCAGGTTGTTGAGCGCCACGAGGTTGGCGTATTTCTTGGTCAGGTTGATGGTCTGAACAATCACGGACTGGCATCCTCGCGGGCGGCCCCGTCCGCCGGCGCTGCCGGCGGGACCGTCGTTGCCGATGGTACCCGCCCGACGGCCGACGGGGCGCCGGTGTAGTCGATCGGGACGCGCACGCGGTAAAGCGTCAGCCCGTCGCGGTGAACCAACGGCTCGCCGTCGGCGTGCAGCCGGGCCGGCCCGGGACTCTCCACGACCAGTAGCAGTACCGCCTGCCCGCGCGCCAGCCAGTGCGAGATGTCGAGCCGTGGCAGGCCCTGCATTCGCGCCGGCATGCCCGGGTCCGCGAAATCCGTCGAGCCCGAGCTTGGCAGGAGAAGGTCGCGGGTTGACGCGATCAGCAGAGCGGCCACGGAGGGCGGCACGCGCCGCACCAGTTGCGCCAAGGAGGGTGCCAGGCTGCTGGCCATGCAGTCCTGCGTTTGCAGCGACCACAGCGTGGGGAGCATCGGCTCGCGGCGCGCGTCGGGGGAATCGGTGATGGACCAGCGCGCCAGGTCCGCCTCGTGCCGTTCATACTGCGCGCGGCCGACGGCACGCAGCGTCGCACCCGGTGCAAGATGGCCCAGCGGAACGCTCAGCACCATCGCGGCCGGCGGCACGAACTCGTTTTGCCAGTAGGTCCGGCCCTCGATCCAGCGGGTGCGCGCCCCGACCCGCCGCGGCACACCGCCGTCGTCGTCACGCATCCGCGGATCAATGAACAACAGGTAGCCGCTCGCGATCGGGACGCTGAGGTCGTTCTGGATCCAGCTCTCCGGCGTGACCTGCCCGCTGGCGCGGTTCACCGTGAGTTGGGCCCGGATGGTCCCTTCCAGAGTTCCGCGCCAGTAGCCTTCGAACTGCTTCAGCGTCGCCCGCAGCGGCACGTCGGCCAGCTCCCCGCTGCGCGTGTCGGCGGCATAACGCAACGGCGTCGCGAAGCGCGCTCCCGCACCCGGTGGCGCCGCCAGCGGCCGCAAGTAGGTGCCGTCGCCCGGCAGCGTGAGGCTCGTTCGCCCGCGTCGCGCGCTCTTGTAGCCGAAGAACACGTTGCCCCCGGCCTGTGTCGAACCCGCCTCCAGGTCGACCACGCTGACGCTGTGCACACTGCCACGCACGCCGCGCAGCAGCGACACCGCCGCGAGGCTCAGCAGGCTGGCGACCACGGCGATCCCCGCGAACACCGGCCAACTGTAGTGCGTCAGCGATTGGCGCCGCAGCCAGGTCCACGACCCGGCCAGCGCCGTGACGGCGTAGACAAACACGAACGCAATCGCCATCAGCAGCAGCAGTCCGGCCTGACTGCGGAAGTCGATCGGCTCGATCAACGGCGGATACAGCTCGGCGACGATGCCCAGCGTCGAAAAACCGCGCTCGGCCTCGCGCTTGGCCAGCTCGGCAGGCATCACGGCGACGTTGAGCAGGTCGTGCGCGAACTTGCGCGTGGCGAGGGAGAGGCCGGGATCGCGCGGCGCGTCACCTGAGCCGCCTTCCGCGAGCAGGTCGCGCAGTCGGGCCGCCGAGGCAATCACCCGCCCCGCGCCGACGTGCCGCTGCGCCAGCAGGTATACGCGGCTGCCGTCGGGCAGTGCGTCGGTCAGCAGGGCGCTCGAACCAGCGGCCAGCGGACCCGCCACCACGCTGAGCGGCGCGCGGAAGCGCTGCCCGGCGGAATCGCCATAGCGGCCGAGGAACTCGGGCAGGCGGTCGGTCTCGCGCAGCGTGCTGTCAGCCGCCAGCGGCAATAGCGCGGCCAGTGGAGACTTCAGCAGCGTGTTCCATGCCGGGCCGATGCCGACAATCAGCGTGCCGCCGCGCTCAACCCAGCCGCGCAGGGCCTCGAGCTGAGCGGACTCGAGTGCGCCCGTGTCCGGCTCGTCCCAGACAATTGTGTCAACCGCCTGAAGGCCGATCCAGCGATCGGGCAGATTGCGCTCGCTGAGCCGCGCAACGCAGAGCGGCCGCAGGTACGAGACGTTGGTGGCGCTGGAATCGAAGTAGCTGGCAGCGCCGGTGTCGAAATCCCGCAGCGCCGTGACGGGCTTTCGGCCGATGTCCACCAGCAGGTTGGTGTCGTCGCCGATCGGTTCGAACGGCGGCAGCGACAGTCGGTTGATCACGATCCCGGCCGCGTCCAAGACCTCGACTTCCGTGAAGCGCCCCAGGCCGTCGGCGGCCGTGGCGGCGTAGCACCAGGCGGTCTGGAGTCCGCCGCCGGCGGTGAGCGCATCGTGGCCGCCGTTGACCGAGCCGTTGGAGGC
>CAYOHG010000527.1:0-2725 GCA_964403685.1 uncultured Planctomycetales bacterium | reverse complement strand
CGACGCGCTCGATCCGATAGGCTGCACCCAGCCCCCAGTCGGCCACCCGCAGCACGTCGTCCGTGCCGTTCACACTGATCAGGAAGCTGTTGCCTTCGCGCTTGAAGGTCACGTCGGCCTGGGTCAACCCGACCAGCCGGATCGTGTCGGTGTTGCCCGGCGTGGTGTCGTAGTCGTAGATCGTGTCCCGGCCGTAGCCGCGCGCGAAGATGTAGGTGTCGTTGCCGGCGCCCGCGCCGGTGAAGTATCCGGCGCTGCCTCCGAAGAGCGTGTCGTTGCCCGCACCGCCATCGACCACGTCGTCGCCCGCTCCGCCCATCAGGGTGTCGTTGCCGCCGAGGCCCTCGAGGGTGTTCGCCTCCGCGTTACCCACTATCGCATCGGCCGTTTCGGTACCGACGAAGTGCGCCGCAGCCAGGATCGCGCTGGACAGCTGGGAGCCGTCCGCGAACACCACCGCCTCGATGCCGTTGGCCGCATCCAGGAACCAGCCTTCCACCCTCATGCTGTCGGGGCCCGCGCCGATTCCCACGAACAGATCGTTGCCCTTGCGCCAGAAGCGGATCTCCTCGCGGCTGATGTCGGCGGCGACCCGGATGACGTCGAAGTTGCCGGGGGTGGTGTCGTAGTCGCGGACGTGGTCGGATCCCATGCCCCGCGACAGCACATAGGTGTCGTTGCCCAGTCCACCGTTCAGGTAGTCGTTCCCGGCGCCGCCGTCGAGCACATCGTCGCCGATTCCGCCGAACAGGCTGTCGTTGCCCAGACCGCCGAACAACTGGTCGTTGTCCTCGCAGCCGGACAAGACGTCGTCCCCTTCGAGGCCGTAGATGATGTCGTCGCCATCGAAGCCCATCACGCTGTCGCTGCCGGTCCCGCCCACGATCATGTCGGCGCCGGTTGTGCCGTTGAGCTTGATCGCGCCGGTGACATCGGATACGTAGTTGCGGCCACCCGAGTCGAATGCGATCGCCAGCTCTTCGCTGCGCGCGCCGTAAGCGGCGCGCACCGCCGCATAGTCTGCAGAGCTGAACTCGTCCATGCCCCGCATCATCCGGCCGACCTCGGCCAGCAGCAGCTTGCCCGTCGCGAAGTCGGCGTCCAGCGCCTGGTCGATGGCCGCGACGACGCCCGACAGGTCGGCATGCACTTGGCCGGTGGCTGCGTCGAAGGTGTATGTGATCTGCTGATACAGACTGTCGAGATGGCTCTGCGCCATCAGCTTGGCGTTGACCTGCTCGGCCAGGTCATGCCATGCGCGCTCCAGCTGGATCGCCGCATCGGGCACCGGATCCGCCCCCAGGGCTCCATCGAAGGGCTCGGCGAGGAAGGCCTCGAGCGCCACCAGTTTGCGCGCGTCGATCATTCCGCCGCGCGCATTCGGATCCACGCCATCGGCCCCGGCCCAGCGGAACAGCAATCGCTCGAGCAGAGCGTCGCGAGCCGCGCCATCGCTCTCCTGCACGAACGCGTTCACCAGATCCTTCAGGCCGGCATCGCGGGCCATGGCCTGGCGCAGGTCGTGGACGTTGCCGGAGCCGCGCGCCTCGGGGAGCGCCGCAACCTCCGCGCCGACGGCTACGGTCGACTCGGCGATGCTGATGGTGGTGTTGCGTGCCAGCAGGTATTCGCCGATGGTTCCGGTGCTGCCGTCGCTGCGGGTGAAGCCGCCTGCGCGCTGCTGGGTGTTGCCCAGCTCGTCGTTGACGCCGGTATCGCTGAAGCCCAGGCTGATCGCGTCGATGCCCAGATCGCTCAGGCCGTACAGCTCGCCGGCGTCGCTGAAGCCGTCGCCGTCCACATCGCGCCAGACGCGCAGGCTCGACCAGATGCCGTCGGATGCGTCGATCACGCCATCGGCGTTGCCGCCGTTGGCCACCAGATCCCACTCGGCGAGGGCCTCCAGCCCGCCTGCGGCCACCGCACCGCTCGCGAGCACCGTCTGGTCGCCGAACAGCTCCCGGCCATCGTTGATGCGGCCGTCGCCGTCACGGTCCAGCGCGAGAAAGCCGTCGTCCCCGCTCACCCATCCCGTCAACTCGGCGAACCCGTTGGCGTCGTGGTCGAAGTAGGTCACCGCCTGCAGGCCCAGGGTCTCGATCCCATCGCCGTCGAGGTCGAGCACGAGCGGGTCGCGGCGCGGCGCAGGCGCAGCCTGCGCCAGCATGAACGGGGTCTTGTAGGAAGGGTCGTGCGGCGCGCCGATGCGGCGCAGCGGCATGTCGAGCAGCGGCTTGCCACCGCCGGCCTCCTCGTCGCCCTGGTCTTCCACGGGCGCGCCGTACTCGCGCCGCCGCCGCGGACCGCCGTCGTCCACACCCGGCAGCACCGTCACGCGCTGGCCGTCGACCCAGAAATCGATCCCGCCGTCGTCGTTCTGGCGGAACACGACCTCGCCATCGTCGCTCACGAACAGCGAGCGGTCTTCCACTTCGGCCCCGCCGGCGATGATCGTGCCGCCGTCGCCGAAGGTGACGCTGCCATCGCCGTCCTCGTCGCGGACCACGTCGCCCGGACGAACGTTGTACGTATCCTTGCCGGTGCCGCCTTCGAGCAGATCGCTGCCGTTGCCGATCAGCAGGTCGTTGCCGGCACCGCCGCGCAGCACGTTGCGCCCCGACCCGCCGCTGAGGACGTCCTCGCCGGCACCGCCCATCAGCAAATCGTCGCCCGCGCCGCCGAACAGGGTGTCGTCGCCCTCGCCGCCGTCGATCATGTCGTGGCC
>CAYOHG010000526.1:0-2730 GCA_964403685.1 uncultured Planctomycetales bacterium | reverse complement strand
CCCCTCCTGGGGGTCGTACTGGAAGACGGGCATCAGCTCCACCGCGGTGACGCCCAGCTCCTTGAGGTGGGGAATCTTGTCGATGACCCCAGCGTACGTGCCTCGCCGCTCGGGGCTCACTCCAGAGTTCGGGTTGTTCGTAAAGCCCCGGACGTGCAGCTCGTAAATGACTGTGTCCGACTGATGCCGTGGTCGGCGATCGTCGCCCCAGTCGAACTCCTCGCCGGGCTCCGCGAGTAAACCCAGGGGCGCCTTGCCCGCATTCGAGCCCGGGCGGGACGCCGCTACGCGGTCGAACGTCGGGGGGAAGTAGACCGCCTTGGCGTAGGGATCGAGGAGAATTTTGTCCGGCTCAAAGCGGTGCCAGGAAGCCCCACCCGGCGCTCGGGGGCCTTCGACGGAATACGCATAGTAGCGCGCATCGCGGACGACTTCTTGCGCAACCCGGCAGTGCCAGATCCTGCCTGACTTGTTGCGGAGGTAATCGAAGCGGTACGTAAAGATGGGATTGACCAGGTCCGCCTCCGCGTACAGCAGCAGGGTAACGCATTCCGCATCCTTGGAGTAGAGCGCGAAGTTCCACGATGAGGCCTGCTCGACCCAGGTAGCGCCCAACGGAAAAGGAGTTCCTTCTGTTGCAGTCCAGTCCATCTCCAACTCCTTCTCGCCGACCGTTCTCCACCACGCCCCGTCAAGGAGCATGGTCCATTCCGGCGGTCAAAATCGATTTCGCGCCGCACGCCCCGACGCCGGGGATCAGTATCGCGGGCCCAATGGCGAGATGAAGCGTCGGGATGAGGTCAGTACGCGACATGGGGTATCCTTCGGCGACAGAGTCGCCCTATACCGCGGAACGCATCGATTTCAACTCGGCGCGGCACGCATTGCCTAACGGCTTCAGTGGATCAACGTCGCTCCCCGCGTTGACTAGGGTGTGTAAGTCCTCGACGGACAAGTTGGGCGAGAAATACTGCTCAGTGATCCGTTTCAACAACCGTTCTGCCTCCGTAAGAACGACATCGGATGCGGACACCCGAATGCGATTGAGCAGTGCATAGACAGGTAACATCGCCTCGGGTTTGTCCAACTTATTCACGAGTGAGTCGACAAACAGCCGTGAACATTCGGAAATAAACCTTCCATAGAGCGCCTCGCGCTTTCGAATCTCCAGGCGAATGATTTCACGCTTGGTGGACGCCCGTTGTGTCACCCAGGCCGTGGCGAAAGTGGCCAGGCCGCCAGTCAGCGAACCGAGCACGGCGGCCATTGCACTAATGATCGAGGCATCCATACTCACCCTCCAGTCATGCAACGCCAAAATTGAAGCTGCCGGCGGCGGCGCGCGCCGGAGGCGACGTATCGTCGCACACGGCAGCGACGACTTCATCGTTTACAGCGGATCTGTTTTGCACGCGCGGCGCGGGCCGCCGGACCGGTGGTTGATCGGCCCACGCATAGATGTTCTCTTGAGTCGCACTCTTGGCCATGTCCTGGAGCCGATCGTCGTAGCCACTTCCCAGGAAGGCAAATGGCGCGATGATCGCGCCGATGCTGACGCCGGACGCCACGCGGAACACCGGCCGGGTTCCGTGCTCCGTCCAGCCGCACAACACGTCGGCGGCAAAGGCCCCTTGGAGCCAACCGCTGCTGATGGCAAGGACATTCATCGATTCCTGGTCTCCATACGCGCGCTGGGTCTGTGCGAACGACTCTTGCAGGCTGCGCTGCGACATCTCGCTGCGTTGATCGCCCCATGTGCGGATTTCGCGCGGCATGTGCGGGACGCATACCGAGTCAATCAACGACTCGGGGGCCGGGCGGCGCGAGAGAGTGGAACAGCCGCCGACGATCACGAGCGGGGACAGCAGGATGGAGAACTCGTGTTGCCTCGGTGTCCGTTTCATGGCCTGGGGCTTCATGGTCTGACTCCCTGACTTGCGCGCGCAAGATGCTCCTCCTCAAACTCGCGCCGCGTCGTCTCGGAAACGAAGTAATACTTCTGGCCGCCGCGCTCGAGGCTGGCGCCGGCGGCGAGCTTCGGAAACGTCGTCCCCGATACCGGGTCCGTCACCATCTGGTCATGCAGGTAGTACGGGTTCTCGTGCAGCGCTGTGTAGGTCTGGACAAACGACAGGATGCGCTCGTCAGCCCACCGGACGGCGGCTTCGTAATCGATCTCGTCGAGCGGCATTTCCAGCGTCGAGTGCGAGTCGAACTGCATCAGGATCGGAATGATTTCCAGGTCATAGTTCAGAATCAGCTTGCGAATGTCGTGATCCGTCGTACCCTGGAAGCGCAGGCAAATGCGGGCCACATCCGAATGACACTCCAGCGTAAGCTCGCGTGTCGACTGGGTCAGCTTCGGTGTCGCGGTCGCCTTGTCTCCGAACTTCTCGACGAGCAGGTCCAAGCGCGGCTGGAAGATGTCGCGCAAGGTGTCGAACTCCACGCTTAGCGCTGCAAGCCGCTGCTTCCACTCCTCGTACTTGCGTGTCTCCACCTCCTGAAATTGCTTGCGCTTTGATTCCACCGACGCGAACGCGGCGTCGATGCGGGTCGCGAGTTCCTGTATGCTTTTCATGGGTAAATTCCAATCACGGCGCTATCATTGAGGCGCAACCTGTAACTGAACCTGCTCGCTCGATCGCTGGGGCGTCCGAACGAGCCCGCGAATCACGTAGTAGAAGACCGGCGTGAGGTAGATGCCGAACAGGGTGACGCCGATCATGC
>CAYOHG010000525.1:0-2732 GCA_964403685.1 uncultured Planctomycetales bacterium | reverse complement strand
ACGCCGGCGCGGGCCTCGCACTGTAGCAGGATGAGTCGTGCCTTCTGCTGCTGCCCGTCGTCCAGTTGATGCCTGGCGACGAACTCGCGCACGTAGCGCTGCCAGCGCGTCAGATAGGTCAGATCCGCGCCTTCCACCGGGGCCGGTCCCGTTGTGGAGGCTGCACGCGCTCCCAGGCCTGCGGGCGCGCCGTTGATCGGCGCGTTCTGCAAGGCCATGATGCGCGCCTGCTCGCGCAGGATGCTCGGTCCGGTCTTCAGCTCGCCCGCAGCCTCGCGCTCGACAAATTCCAGAATTTCGATCGGCTTTTCCCCATCCCAGACTAGATTGCCCATTGGGACGTCAGGCGACGTGTGGCGGTCCACTGCCATCCCGACTTCCGCGCCGAAGTCCGTCGGCGTCAGCCGTGCGGGCTGATCTGGTTGATTGAAGGCGGCGCGCTGCACCTCGATCACTTCCATCACGATGCCGCTGCTTCCGCCCAGGAACACCACCTTCTCGGGATACCAGACGTCCCCGTATTGCTTGAGCGTCGACCGCGACTCCCATTTCAACTTGCCGTCGCGCTCATACGTGGCGCGCACCGGCGACCAGCCGCGCAGGGGGTCAATCCACCAGGTGAGGCGGCCATAGTCGGTGTCGGCGCTGACGACGTGCAGCCCGCCCTCGACCGACTCGTGGTACACGCGCGCGCTGGGCTGCTTCACCTTGTCGCGCCAGATGACATCATCCAGTTCATCGTAAGAATTCAGACAGCACACGCCCAATGTCCGGAGCTTCAGGACGTTTTCGGGTGGCGTATCAGTCTCATAGAGCTCGGCGCGGCCCGGCTCCCCCTGGTAGTTCAGCCAGGTCTGCTGATCGCGCATGAGAGTCTGTCGCGCGCCTAACGCGTGCATTTCCGGCGACTCCTCGCGTCCCGGCGGAACACCGACGCGGCCATCCTTATCGCCGCGATTGATCATCAGATTGTCTGGACCGCCGAAGCGGGACGTGTAGTAAACGACCCACCCGGGGTCCGTACGCGGGTGCTCCCAGGAGTACTC
Organism: uncultured Planctomycetales bacterium; assembly: GCA_964403685.1. GTDB lineage: Bacteria > Planctomycetota > Phycisphaerae > UBA1845 > Fen-1342 > CAYOHG01. Next base: position 1,686 of record CAYOHG010000525.1, on the reverse strand, counting down.
CACCTCGCCGGTTTCCAGGCGTTGACGCGCTTCGTACATCTTGACCAAGGCCTCTGGCCGTTCCTGGGCCAGGGCGCCAGCGGTCAGCAGCAACGCGCCCGCGAGGCCTGAGCCGAAGCGCGCGAGCTTCATGGGTTCACTCCGATCCAGGCAACCCCCAACGAGCAGGCAGGTATTGCCACCGATCATCCGGGGGCTGCCAATCCGTCCGGTGTCTCAACCGGGGGGACCGCTTGGACACACAAATTGACCGACCCGCGTTTGCTGAAACTTCGCCGCACTGCCCTCCTTAAACCCTCCGCCGACACAGTTGTTTCCGCTGCACGGGTAACTCGGCACGCAGTAGTTGACAGTGTAGCAGTAGGTTTCAGACGAATAGAGGGGCTTCTTGCCGCCGCTGTTTTCTGGTTGTTCATGGGCGATCTGTTGATGGTTGCAGTGTACGTACGTCTCGGTGGCGCAATCGTTGACCGGATCACTGTCGATGCATGAGCCGCATTGCGTGTCCTGACAGCCCTCGCATCCAACGCCGCCCACGGTGATGGTATAGCACGGATCGGCACCCCGCGCCGTGATCGCCGTCCCGGCCGCATAGCCGAGGATGCCCAGTAACGCCCAAAGGGGCACGAGACGGAACGCGACAGCCTTCATCGCAAGCTCCTTCCGCTAAAAGAGCGACACCGTCATGGTTCGAGTCTTTCCGCCGTCCGTAACGACCCGGAGCACAACCGGCTCAGACACCCGGCCGGCAACCGCCCGGGACAACTCCAGTGCGCCGTCGTCCAGCACTCGAGCGCGCAGCGCAACGCCGCCGACTTCCGCGCGCACCACACGCGCCCGGACGCCGGACCGGTCGAAGAACTCCACGCGCTGAACCCGGTCGTCCACCAGAAACAGGGACGCGGGCCTGGCCTCAAGTTCGCGCACTCCTCGCGCCTTCAGGAAGACGCTTCCTGTGGGGCGCACCACCGAAGTCGTCGTCACGGTCGCCTCGGCGCTTTGCGCCCCAGCCGGCAGCAATTCAGGCAGCATGCGAACCAGCAACTCGGTGGTGCCGGCGCGGTCGGTCCTTTGAACGGAAAGCCAATCTACGGATGGCGCGTTCACATCCATGAGCTCGTCCGGGTCGGCCTCGAAGGTCAGGACCCGTTCGACGGGCTGCTGCGCGGGCTCAATCACAACTTCGCCGAAATCCAGCACGTCTGGCTCGAGCGACCAGGACGGAAACACCTGGACGCGCACGATGCACGACCAGGTCTGGCCCGCGTCACCTACCAGCTTGACCTGGCGCGCAAAACTGCCGGGAATCAGTTGCATGTCCATCGTGCTATCGATGATCAGGCTCTCCCCGGCTCCGACCGTTGCGCCAACGAACTGTCCCTTGTTCAGCAAAGTACACCCGCACGACGAAGAACCGTCCGCGAGCGTAACCGGCGTGTCCGTTCGGTTCACAAACGTGAGGTCAAAGGGAACGACTTCGCCCCAGGGATAGGCGCCAAGGTCGAGTTCGGCAGGCTCGAATCCCACGAAACTCTCGCTCGGCGCGGTGCGACGCGCCGGGCCGCCCTTCAGAGTTCCGATCCAAAGGCCCGCAAGCAGCGCAAGCCCCGCGACGGCAATCGAAGCGGCACGGAGATTCATCGTGCATCTCCAGATCGGAGCGTTAGCGTAGCCCCCCCCCCCCCC
>CAYOHG010000524.1:0-2749 GCA_964403685.1 uncultured Planctomycetales bacterium | reverse complement strand
AGAGCACGGGGTACTCCTTGAAGTTCGCGACCGCGCGGGGCGTCTCAACAAGTGTGTAGACCGTCGCCGCGAGGTACATGGCGAGGAAGCCGAAGAACGCCCCCCAGATCCAGCGGGCTGCCTGCTGCTGGAGGTCGCCCTCGGTCTTGAGGTAGAGGAAGATCGCCCCGTGCATCGTGAAGAGCATGACGGTCAACAGGCCAACCACCAGCGGGTACGGGGATAGTTGTTCGAAGACCGACTGTCTCACGGTGAGCTGCTGGTCCATGGGCAGACCCAGCATCAGGTTCCCACCCGCGACGCCGAGCAGAAGAGCGGCGAGGAAGCTCGAACCGAAGAATCCGAAGTCCCACACGCGACGCCAGCGTGGGCTCTGGACCTTGGAGCGGAACTCGAGGCTCACGGCGCGAAAGATCAATGCGAAGAGCAGCAGCATGAAGGCGACGTAGAACGCGCTGAAGACTGTGGCGTAGGCGTTCGGGAATGCGGCGAAGAGCGCTCCGCCGAACGTCACCAGCCAGACCTCATTACCGTCCCAGAGCGGCCCGATCGAGTTCATCATGAGACGGCGGTGCTGGTCGGTCCGGGCGAGCGGGTGGAGGATCCCGACGCCCAGGTCGAAGCCGTCCAGGATCGTGTAGCCGATCAACAGGACGCCGAGCAGGACGAACCAGATGAAGGACAGTGTGTCGTGGTCAAGCATCGGCGGGCTCCTTTCGGTCAGAGCCAGCGTCGAGCAACGAGGCCTGATTGCCCGCCAGAGCCGCGGCGGCGCCAAAGAAGCCGCCGGGCTTCGAAGGTGGCGACGCGCCTTCATCCGGGCCATGCTTGATCTTGTCGTTCAGGACGAAGATCCACACGGCGAAGAGCGAGGCGTAGATCAGCCCGAACATCACGATGGACCAGGCGACCTGCTCCGCCTTCACCGACTCGCTCAGCCCGTCGCTCGTCCTCAGACCCGGCATCGCGACGCCGCTCTGGACCGACGGATAAACGAGCCACGGTTGCCGGCCGGTTTCGGCGGCGATCCAACCGGCCTGATTCGCGCCCACGGCGCCGAGGACGCTGAAGACGTACACCCAAAGCAGCCACTTCATCCGGAAGACCCGCCCGCCCCGGAGCAGGGGGAGCGTACCAACGGTCAAGCCGATGAAACCCATGCCGAGCCCGATCATGAGGTGGTACATCTGGAACGGCAGCCAAACCCCGGGGCGCTCGTCCTCTGGGAACGCTTCCAGTCCGGTCACCGGCTCGTCAAAGTCCCAGTGCAGGAGGAAACTGAGCATTCCGGGGATCGCGAGACCATACTTCACTTCCTTGGCCTCGGCGTCCGGCCATCCGAAGAGATACAGGTCGCCGGGCCCGTTCGCGAAGTGCCCCTCGAAAGCCGCCAGCTTGGCGGGCTGCGTGCGTGCGACCTGCTTGGCCTGATCGTGCCCGGTGAACAGCGCGAGCAGACTGAAGACGCACGCGACCAGGACGCCGATGGTGAAGCACCTCTTGGCAAACAATTCGTGACGATTCTTGATGAGGTAGTAGGCGCTGACCGAGCAGACGAACAGTCCGCCCATGATCATCGCTCCCACGAGCGTGTGCGTGAGTCGGTCGATGCTCGACGGGTTGAAGACCATCGCCCAGAAATCGGTGATCTCGGCCCGGAGTCCGGGCACACCGTTCACGTTGGTCTCGACGACGTGGTAGCCCGCGGGCGTCTGCTGCCACGAATTCGCAACCACGATCCAGACTGCGCTGAAGCACGAGCCCAGGAACACCATCAGGGCGCTGAAGAAGTGCATCCTCGGCCCGACCCGGTCCCACCCGAATACGAGCACCGCGAGGAAGCCGGATTCGAGGAAGAAGGCGAAGATGCCCTCGGCGGCGAGCGCGGAGCCGAAAACGTCGCCAACGAATCGGCTGTACGCCGCCCAGTTGGTGCCAAACTCGAACTCCATGACAATCCCGGTCGCGACGCCGAGCGCAAAGTTGAGGGCGAAGATTCTGGTCCAGAACCGAGCGGCGTGGTTCCAGCTCGGGTCCTTGGTCTTGAGCCAGATCGCCTCGATGATGACCATGATGAGGCCCAGGCCGATCGTGAGCGGCGGGAACAGGTAGTGGAACATCACCGTGCCCGCAAACTGGAACCTGCTCAGAATCTCAACGTCCATGTTGCCGCCACCTTATCTGCCAGCTGACGGAACCTGAAGCGTGCTTGCGGCCTGTACGCCGATCGACTCGACGTGTCCGGTTATCTCCTGCCCTTCGTGCTCGACGATAATGTGCATGTGGGTGTCGCTCCCCATGTGGGTGACATCGCCGGCGGCGTTGGCCGCATAGATGCCCACGACCGTCGCGCGGGCACGCGGGATCGACAGCTCAAATGCTGGCTTGGTCATGGGCTCGCCGTGCATCCGAGTCCGGATCGGACACTGGCCGCCGATGACGTGCATCCTGACATCCGTGAACTCACCCTCGATTCTAAAAAGCACGGGGCCCTTTTGACCGCCGCGATCAGACAGCGCGGCCGCGAGGAAGCTATCCAACTCCATCGGAGCGATGGGCCTGTTGACGGTGACATCCGTCCATGCCGAGGCGGTCCCCAGGAAGAGCATGGCCGCGGCGTCCTCGCTGGAGACGCCGGTGGTCGTCGCGACCGCATTGCTCCCGAGACTCCGCGAGACCCACACCTTCCCGGCGTCGATCGTGATCTCCCCCGCAAGCCCAGCGAGCGCCCCGACGCCATAACTATCTT
>CAYOHG010000523.1:0-2760 GCA_964403685.1 uncultured Planctomycetales bacterium | reverse complement strand
CCGCGGCTGAGGCGGTCGATGTCAGCGCCGCGCTGGGCGGTAAGGCCGGGCTGGCACGCGACGCGAATCTTCTGCTGGTCACGCTCGACACGACCCGCGCCGATCGGCTCGGCTGCTACGGTTACAAGCGAATCTTCACGCCGACGATCGACCGCCTGGCGCGCGAGGGCCTCGTTTTCGAACATGTCGCCGCGGTCGCGCCCACGACACTCCCGTCCCACGGCAGCATCCTCACTGGTCTTTACCCCGTCCACCACGGCGCCCGCGTGAACGGCTTTTTTAAGCTGCCCAGCGAGCCGCTGACGCTGGCTGAGGCGCTGCGCGACGCCGGCTTCCGCACCTCCGCGGTGGTCTCCTCGTTCGTGCTTCATCGACGCTTCGGCACCGACCAGGGGTTCGAAGAATACCAGGATGACTTCGGCGGGCCCGGCAGCACCGGCAGCGGCGAATATCCCGAACGCAGCGGCGATCGGACCACGACGCTGGCCCTCAACGCCCTCAAGAAGTTCGCCGGCGAGCGGTTTTTCCTGTGGGTCCATTACTACGACCCGCACGACGAATATCGCCCGCCCCCGTCGTTCCTGAATCAGTATCCCAACGACCCGTACGGCGCCGAGATCGCATTCGTCGATTCGCAGCTCATGCGGCTGGTGGTCGAGCTCGAGGCGATGGGTCTCTCAGATCGCACGCTGATGGTGCTGGTGGGCGATCACGGCGAATCGCTCCTGGAGCACAACGAGCCGACGCACGGGCTGCTGGTGTACCAGTCGGTGCTGCACGTGCCGCTGGTGATGCGCTTCGGCCGAAAGCTGGGCCCCGGACAGCGCGTCGCTACGCGCGTGTCGCAGGTAGACCTGATGCCCACGCTGCTTTCCATGCTCGCGGTCGAAGCCCGGGCCGAATTCGACGGGCTCGACCTGACCGCCGCGGTCGAGCCCGACCGCAAGCTCTACTTCGAGAACCTCAACGCGGCCTTCTCGCACGCGGCCAGCTCGCTGGGCGGCGTTTTCGATGGAGACCAGAAGTACATCCATGCGATTGAAGGCGAGCTGTACGACCTCGCCAGCGATCCGCGCGAGACGCGCGACCTGGCCGGCGCGCAACCGGCGCTTGCGCAGCGGATGTACAACCTGCTGCCGGCGGTTTTTGGAGCGCAATTGGCGGGGCTGACCAGCGCGTCGGCCACCGTGCGCCCGAGCAGCGAAGACCTGGCCCGGCTGGCGGCCCTGGGATATGCGGGTTCGAGCGACGCCGGCGAGCACGAGTCGCTGGCTGACCCGCGCGCCGTGGCGGCGGCGCTGCGCGCACTGGAGGAGCTGAACCGGCTTCCCTCGCAGGAGGCCGAGGCGCGCTTGAAGGCGCTGCTGATTGAGAATCCCGGCTTCGCCAACGGCTGGCGTTACCTGGGTGATCTGCACTTGAAGGCCCGGCGAATGGAAGAGGCGGAGACGGCCCTGGACCGCAGCCTGTCGCTAAACTTCCTGCAAAGCACCGCGTTCCTGCTGGCGGACACGCGGGCGCGCCTCGGCCGACTCGATGCCTCGGTCGATGTGCTGGCGCAGATCGCCGCTCACTTCCCCGATCTGTTGCAAACGCGCGTCATGACGGAGCTGTTGAACCTGTCCGCCGGCCGCGAACCGGCCGCCGCCGCCCTTCAGCAGGCCGTAACGATCGACGCCAACCTCGTCACGCGGCTGGGCGAGTTCTACGCTGGCCGCGGCAGCCTGCTCTCGGCCGAAGCCCTGCTGCGCGAACATCTCGTCGCCCACCCGCAGTCCACCAGCGTCCGGCTGACATTCGCCAAGCAGTTGCTTGCGGCCGGAAGACTTGCCGATGCCGCGGGAGTTTTTCGCGGCGGCACGCCCGAGTGCCTGGCCGACGGCGATTTCGTGAACAACTACGCCATGTTTCTCGCCTCGGCGCCCGACCCCCAGCTTCGCGACATGTCGCGCGCCATCGAATTGGCCGAGGGCTACGTCCGCACGGCTGCCGATCCCGACCCCGCTACTCACCTGACGCTCAGCTCGCTCTACGCCACGGCCAACCGCCTGTCCGAAGCACTGACGGTCGCAGAGCTTGGCCGCGCGCTGGCGGCGCAGAAACAGAACGAACGCCTGCTGGCGTCGCTGGATCGCCACATCCAGCGGTTGCGCGCAGCGCTGGGCACGGACAGCGCCCCGGCCGGTCGTTCGACGCCGTAGCGCCGGGCACCCAAGCAGCCCACCGTGCGGGTTCTGCGTTCGGCGACGGACCGGCCGCGTGTCTCGTCGCCGGCTCGCCGCGGCGCTACAATCCGCACATCGAACTCGGGCCGTTCGCGCGGCGCGGACGAAATCCCAGCCTCACCGATTGGAGCACGAAATGACGATTCGAACTGGGTGGATATGGGGCGGCCTGCTGCTGGTGGGCATTGGCGGCCTCTTGACCGGCTGCGGCGACCGCGACGACACGGTCGAAGTTCGCCGCGTCGAGCGGCCCGGGCATGTCTGCACGCTGGACTGCCACGACCACTACTTCGATGGTGCCCGCCGCGTTGCTGTCGTGCGCCATCGACACGGACCGGGATGCGGACACGCGTGGGACGGAGATCGGTGGGTGACGGTCGTGCATCGCTCTCGACCGGTCGGGCACACCTGCACCCTGACCTGCCGGCATTACTATGACGGCGACCGCGCGGTCATCGTTCGCAACCACCGGCACGGCCCCGGCTGCGGTCACGCCTTCGACGGTCACCGCTGGGTGCGCGTCACGGTCGTGGGG
>CAYOHG010000522.1:2228-2763 GCA_964403685.1 uncultured Planctomycetales bacterium | reverse complement strand
GTCTTGGACTCCTTCACGTCACGACTCCAGCGCGCGCAGCGCGGCCGCCAGTTCATCCAGCGCCTCGAACGGCGTGTTGATCGGCGGCAGCAGCCGCAATACATGCGGATCGCCGCTGGTGGCGGTGATGATCCGCCTTTCTAGCAGGGCGCGCTGTACGCCGGCGGCATCCGCGTTCAACCTCAGCCCAAGCAGGCAGCCGCGCCCCAGGACGTCGATCACCGGGCCGACTCGCAGCAGCCGCGCCGCTTGCTGGCCGAAGGCCGCCGCGTGCGCCAGCAGTCCCCCGCGCTCGATGGCATCGAGCACCGCCAGCAGCGCTGCGCACGCCACCGGACCGCCGCCGAACGTGCTCCCCAGATCGCCCGTGCCGACCCGCGCGGCGACGGCCGCAGACATCAACACGGCCCCCATCGGCACGCCGTTGGCGATGCCTTTGGCCAGCGTGGCGATGTCGGGGGCGACGTCGTGCTCACCGGCGACCAGCGGGCGGCCGCGCCGCTTGCTTCGTTCGCGGAGAACGGTCTCATCACCG
>CAYOHG010000522.1:0-2218 GCA_964403685.1 uncultured Planctomycetales bacterium | reverse complement strand
GCGCCGACCTCGCCGCAGCGCCGCCGCAGCGCCCGCAGGTATTCGCCGCTCAACGACACCACGCCCGCCACGCTCTGGACCGGCTCGACGATTACCGCCGCGATGCTGTCGTCGAGCAGCGCCAGTTCGGCGAGCGCGCCCGGTTGCAGGCGAAGCGTCGGCGGCAGCAGATCGAGGAATGGCGCGTGCAGCTTGGCGTTATCGGTTGCGGCCAGCGCCAGCAGCGTGCGGCCGTGGAACGCGCCGCGCAGTGCGGCGATCCGCTGTCGCCCGGTCTGCTGAATCGCGAGCTTGAGCGCGTTCTCGTTGGCTTCCGCGCCGCTGTTGCAGAAGTACACGTGCTTCAGCCCGGCCCCCGCAAACGCGCACAGGCGCTCCGCGGCACGCCGGCGGATTTCCAGCGGCGCCGCGGTGGAATAGAACCCCAGCCGCGCGGCCTGTTCGGCCAGCGCCTGCGCCACGCCCGCATGGGCATGCCCCAGCAGTGCAACCGCGTGTCCGCCGTAGAAATCCAGATACTCGCGGCCGGCGCTGTCGCGCACGCGGCTGCCGCGGCCCTCGGCGAGCGTGAAGGGGAAGGGCGGATAGGTTTCAACGAGACTGGAGAACGTCAAAGCCACTCCTAAAGGGGCCGCAGCGCCGGCTGCCACAGCCCGCAGGTTTCCGGCAGTCCGCACATCAGGTTCAGGTTCTGGATCGCCGAGCCTGCGGCTCCTTTCACCAGGTTGTCCAGCGCCGCCATCACGACGACCTGCCGCCCGCGCGCCGCGACCGCCAGGTCGCAGAAATTCGAGCCGACGACGTCCTGGAGCGTGGGCGATTCGTCGCGAAAGCGCACGAACGCACGGCCCGCGTAGAACGACTCATAGTGTGCCCGCAGGCTCGCGGTTTCGATCGGCTCGGGCAGCTCGGCATGGGCCGTGACGAAGATGCCGCGGGCCACGTCCAGACTGTGGGCCACGAAACTCGTCGCCAGCCGCTCACCATCTACGTCGCCCAGCGCCTGGCGAATCTCTGGTTCGTGCTGATGCGTCAGCGGGCGATAGGCGCGGAAGTCCGCATGCCGGGTGGGGTGGTGCGTGCTTTCCTTTAATTGCCGGCCGGCTCCGGATGAGCCGGTGCGCGCGTCGATGGCCACCGGGCCGCGCGGCCGCAGTTTCATCAGCGGCGCCAGCGCCAGAACCGCCGTGCTCGCCAGGCAGCCCGGATTGCTGACCAGATGGGCGGCGCGGATGGCCTCACGATTCAGCTCGGGCAGACCGTAGACAAACCGCCGGCGCAGTTCATCGAGCGGCGGCGTCTCCGGATAGAAGCGCTGGTGCAAAGCGACATCGTTCAGCCGAAAATCGCCCGACAGGTCGATCACGCGCAGCGCGGCGCCGCCCGGCGTCGCGGCGTGCTGCCGCAACAGGGCGCTCAGCGCCGCGCCGCTCTCGCCCGCCGGCAGCGCCGAGATCAGCACGCCGTGCGGCGCCCCGCACAGCGATTCCAGTTCTGGAAGGGCATCGAACGGCTGGTCGCAAAAGCCGCGCAGGTGCGTGTGCACGTCGGAAACGCGCCGCCCGCGGGCTGAGCTGGAGCACACGCTGACGACCCGCGCGTCCGGGTGCTGCGTCAGCAACCGCAGCAGCTCACCGGCGCTGAAGCCGGTTCCGCCCAGGATGATGACGTGCACGCTCGGGTTCATGCCGGGCACCCGGCCAGGCGCTGTTCGAGCTGCCCGGCAACCAGCTCTCCCAGCCGCGGACCGTGCGTGCGGGCGTTGACCGCCAGCAATCCGAGTTGTTTTTCAATAAAGCGCACGCCGACGTCGTTGTCGGTCGCCGGGCCGCAGACGACGCTGATGCGAAGCTGGTAGCGTTCTTCCAGCAGGCGCTGCGCGCCCCACGCGCCGACCGGATCGTTGGCGCACAGCACCAGCACGTCGGACCGCGCGCGCAGCTCGGCATCCTCGAGTATCTGAGCGACGCCGTACTCGCCGAACAGCCCGTCACCCAGCTCGGCGACGATGACATCCGCACCGCGCTGCCCGAGGTGCCCCAGCAGGGTGCGCGCCACGCCAACGGCGTTCTGCGCGTTGGTGGCCACGACCCCGGCCTCGTTGAAGGAGACCGCCAGCGCGGCGCCGTAGTCGCTCATTTGCAGCGTATCGCGCCGCAGCGAGATGCCGGTCAGCTTGCACGCCCCGACCGTGTGTCCGCGCCGCGCGAGCTAGCGG
>CAYOHG010000521.1:0-2774 GCA_964403685.1 uncultured Planctomycetales bacterium | reverse complement strand
AGCAGAAGGAGATTGTCGATGTGTTCGCTTGATGATCGGTCCTGACCAACGCGTGGTGAAGAACCAGCAATGATGAGCGATTCGTCGTCCACGTGAGCGCAACGATAGGATCGTCGTCCGGCTCGATTCGAGTGCGATGACGAATCGCGACGTTGAGCGAGCCCGGAGCGGCGGGGAGCAGGTCGCTATGTGGTTTTCGTTGCGTCGATGGGATGCTGGTTGAGATGTGCAGCGGGTGATTCGGCGCTGGGCGGATCGCAGATTGCGGATCTACCCCGGGCCGCTTGAAAGCAGCCTGCGTGCGGGTTCAGAGCTGGTGCGAGGGTGGTAGTCATGGCGCAGGAGGTCCCGGCGGAGCGCGCGGCAGGGGCCGAGCAGTTAGTTGCGCCCCGCATCTCGGACACAGCGCCAGCCGCGGCGTGGACGTCGATTGTGGCACGCAGGACGGTGGTTGGCTTGGGTTGTCCGCGGTGGGCTTGGGTGCAACCAGTTCACGAGCGATGGTGAGTTTGCCGTCGGGGCGAGCTGCGGCGCCGGAGTACACACCGTAGTGGCGGATCTTGTGGAAGCTCTCGGGCAGCACGTGCTGAGCGAATCGGCGGACAAACTCCGTCGGCGCGAGGGTCAGCGTCTTGCCCTGCTTGGTCGAGATGGTCACCAAGTCGTCGGTCACATCGAGCAGGCGGCTGTTGGAGATGGCGACGCGATGCGTGTAGCGGCCCAAGTAGGCCAGGACGTGGTCGACTTTGGGCATGGGCTGCTTGGCGTAGACGACCCAGCGCTTGCGAGCCAAGTGAACCATGAGCTTGTCGAACGCCTGCGGGTCGGCGAACGCATCGAATCCGCTCAACTTGCCTTGCGCATGAAGGTCGCGAAGCGAAGCCATCATCTTGCCGCGCAGCAGCGTGCCCATGACCTTGATGCTGAACAGATACTTGGGACTCGAGCGTTTCCAGCTCTTGCCGTCGAGCGATAAGCCCCCAGCCGTCACAATGGCGTGAACGTGCGGGTGCAGCGTCATGTTCCGCGCCCAGGTGTGCAAGATCATCGTGACGCCGATTCTGGCGGCGTACTTGGAGACGCCAAGCTCGAGCAGTGTGGTGCTTGCTGCACGAAAGAGCGCATCGTAGATCGAGCGGGGCGCGAAACTCGCGAGCGCACGAAGCTCGCTGGGCAGCGTGAATACGATATGGAAGTGGCGGACCGGCAGCACGCGCTCGGACCGTGTAGCGATCCAAGCTTCTTGGGCCGTGGCCTGGCACTTGGGGCAATGCCGGTCGAGGCAAGAGTTGTACACGGGATGCTCGTAGCCGCACGCATCGCAGACCATCATGTGACCGCCGAGCGCAGCCGTGCGGCATCGGCTGATGGCCAACAGAGCCTGCCGCTGACGAGCGGTGAGCACCATCCGCTCCTCGAGCTCGGGCAAGTGTTGGCGCACGATGTCGCCAATGTCATGGCGCGGTCGACCGGCTTGGAGCGCCAGGTCCACGCGCGACGTTATGATTCGTGTTTACGGCTTTTTCTTGAGCACCTCCCGGTTGATGAGCAAGGCGTCGAGCGGGCTTCGCGTGTCTTGGATCACACGAAGCGAGACCTGAGCGTAGATCGTGGTGCTCGACACGCTCGCGTGACCAAGCAGCACCTGGATGACGCGGATGTCCGTTCCCTGATCCAGCAAGTGTGTTGCAAACGCATGGCGTAGAGTGTGGGGGGTCACCTTGGGATCAAGCCCTGCCCGGGCCACGCCCAGAGCGAACGTCTTGGCGGCCTGGGACCGGTCGATCGGGGAGCCGTGGCGGGTGGTGAAAAGATAGGGAGCGGCAGGTCGCTCAGCCTTCCAATAGCTGCGCAATGTCTTGAGCAACCAAGGGCTAAGCATCACGTTGCGCTCCTTGCCTCCTTTGCCATGACGCACGTGAATGACCCCCGGATCGGCCTTGATATCGCGTGTCTCAAGCCGGCATGCCTCGCTGATGCGAAGGCCCGCACCGTACATCGTCGTGAACAACGCCTGGTATCTCAGCTCGGTGAACTGTTCGAGCAGATGCCCCACCTGAGCGGGTGTCAGCACCAGCGGCAGCTTCTGCAATGCCTTGCGATACATCAAGAACGAAACAACCTGCGGCTTGCCCAACGTCTTGCCGTACAGAAACCGCAACGACGCGAAGTGTCCGTTGAGCGTCTGCCACGACAGGTCTTGCTGCTCGAGATGTTCAACCCACGCCCGAACATCGTCATTCGTCATCTGCGACGGACACCGGCCATGAAACTTGGCGAATCGCGCGATGTTCGATGTGTACTTCTGGATCGTCTGTTGGGAGCGGCCAGCCGACGTCAAATCGCGTATCATCCTTGTGCGTAGTTTGGTCATGGGATCCTCCTTGTTTCGCGGTGCGACAACACCGCCTACGAGGAGGATTCCGCTATTTCGGCCACAGCGCACGCTGCCGCGCTGACATCAGCGCTTCGCGACTACGGTCGCAGTCGCCCGCCCCGCCGCGCAGCGGCTTCGTTCAATGCCCGGAGACATGGGGCGCACGCGTGCCCAGCGCGAAGCGGGTATCTTCCCTCTTTCGGCGCCAACCCATTCTGCATTGCATGTTCGCGTTCGCGTTCCTAATTCCTAGTTCACTTCTCATGCCGCTGCATCGGCCACACGAACGATGGGTTGCGAAGAAATCATCTGGCCGACTCGCCGATCGCCAACGCAAGCCTACGCGCCCATAGGGCACCTCTTCACGGCCGACGGTCCGAGGGTATCAGGGTGGCCC
>CAYOHG010000520.1:0-2776 GCA_964403685.1 uncultured Planctomycetales bacterium | reverse complement strand
GTTCACGCGAAAGAAGAAGGTGGCAAAACGGTCCCCCTGGTGGAAATCAGGCCGCGTGCCGCGCCCGGCGTGATCCGTCAGCAGACGGGCCACTTCCGGCTCGATCGTGCGGACCAGGTCCACCCGTCCGGTCTCGTACGCCATCAACGCCACGCCGGCATCGGCCGTGATGAGCATTTCAATGCTGTTCAGTCCGGTGTGGCGATGGTCCCAGTAGAGCGGGTTTCGTCGCAGAAGCAGGCGGCGCTTGAAGTCCCAGCGCTCCAGCCGGAAGGCGCCGTTGCAGACGATGTTTTCGGGGCGCGTCCAGAGGTGCCGAACCGCGCGCGGCAGCCGTCCGGTTGCGTCGCTCCAGCGTTGCAGCAGGGGCGGATACACCGGCGCCAGGGTCGGAAACGCCGTCAGATCGAGGAAGTACGGGCAGGGCCGGGCCAGTCGCACGCGCAGGTGCTGCGGCGCGAGCGCTTCGATTCCGACCTCGCCGGCCAGCCGGTCGTCGGCCGTGTCGGCATTGCCGCGCGCGGCGTAGTAGGGCTCGGCGCCCGCAATGACGAACAGCAGGCTCGCATACTGACACTCGTTGGCCGGGTCGAGCGCCCGCAGCCACGCGAAGCGAAAATGTTCCGCGGCCACGGCGGCGCCGTTCGACCAGCGGGCATCGGGCCGCAGGTAAAAGTCGAAACAGCGGCCGTCCGGGCTGAGCTCCCAGCGCCAGGCGACGGCCGGCTGCGGCTGGAGCGTGTAGGGATCGAGCCGCGTCAGTCCCTCAAACATCGCGGCGGCGGCCTGCAACTCGTCCTGCCAACTGACGCGCTGCGGGTCGATGCTGCGCAGCTCGTCGCAGGCGAGGGCGAAATCGGCGCGCGGCTCGGCGCGCCCGGCCGCCAGCCAGGCCATCAGGGCCGTCGCGCTGCCGAGCAGGGAGAGTGCAAACCAGCGGATCATCGCGCGACGAGACCCCTTGCCCGCAATCCGCGGGATTGTCGCCGCGGACGCGCCGCGCAGCTTGACAATGCCGCGCAGCCAAAGATAGCCTCACTGGACGGATTCGCGAGAGGAGCCGTATGGAAATCCGGATGGACCTGGCTCAGGTGATCATCTCCGAGACGCGCGAGAGCCAGTTGATTGTCCTCCGCGAGCGCAGCGGGACGCGAACGCTGCCGATCGTGATCGGGCTGGCCGAGGCCTGGGCCATCAGCCGGCGGATCAATGGCGTGCAGTTCCAGCGCCCGCTGACTCACGATCTACTGGCCAACGTCATTGATTCGCTCTCGGCCACACTCGAGAAGATCGTCATTAACGACCTTCAGAACCACACGTTCTACGCCAAGCTGGTGATCCGCCAGGACGGCGAACTGGTCGAGGTGGACAGCCGCCCGTCGGATGCGATCGCGCTGGGCGTGGCGACCGAGGTACCGGTGTACGTGGAAGATCACGTCCTGCGTGACACACAGCCCTGAGGCGTGCTCACGCGCCGCCCGCGGCTCTCGCGACGATCTCGAGTCGCAGGCGGTCGGGCCAGCCGGAGAGGTGCAACTCGCAGCGACCTGCCAGCAACTCGGCCAGCCGTTTGCCCAGGAACGCCGCCCGCCAGCCGCTGAGCAGCGCGGGAGCGTCGCCGCCAGGGCAGGACAGGTGATCGAGCAGGTCGCGCAGCCGTTGCGGCCCGCCGACAAGCTCGTAATCGACTCCCTCGGCGTGGCATACCGAGCGCGTCATTGCCGCCAGCAGATCCAGCAGGGCCCGCTCCATGGGGGTTTCGTCACGGGGCTCGTGCGGCGTGGGGCGCTCGTGAACGGGCGTCTGGCTGGCGCGGGCAATGATCGCGACAATTTCCTCGACGGCGCCGCGATTGCGGGAGTAGGGGAACCCGCGCAGGATCTCAATCTGCGATGCCCGGCTCGGTCGCCGCCGCGCGAGTTCAACGAGAATGTCGTCGCGGACGAGTGAGCGCGGCGGGCGGTTCTTCTGCTGGGCCAGTCGCGTACGCCAGTCGGACAGTTCGGCCAGAACCGCCAGGCCCAGGGCGTCGAGCTTCTTGCTGCCCTTGAGCTTGAACAGGCGATCCTGGGTCGGCGGACGATAGAAGGCCGGGTCTTCGTATCGCTGGAATTCCTCGCGGGCCCACGCGCCGCGCCCCGATTGTTCGAGCCGACGGCTCAGCTCGACGTGGATTGCCAGCAGGTAGCGCACGTCTTCAGCGGCGTAATGCAACTGTTCGTCGGTCAACGGGCGGCGCAGCCAGTCCGTCAGCGTTTGCGACTTGGCCAGGCTCTGGCCGGTGACGCCATGGACCAGCCGAGAGAGACTGAGCGGGTAGCCGAGCCCGACCAGGCCTGCGGCGAGCTGCACGTCGAAGACGTTCTGCGGGGCGTGGCCACAGGCGGTCAGGCAGACTTCGCCGTCTTCCTTGGGAGCATGGGCTACCTTCAAGACGCGCGGATCGGTCAGCAGTTGCCAGAAGGGCGCCAGGTCCAGGCCGTTGGTGGGGTCGATCAGCGTAACGCCGCTGGCATCGGCGACCTGCACCAGCCCGAGCTGCGCGAAATAGGTGTCGTCGCGGACGAACTCGGTGTCAAAGGCAAAGCAGCCGAGGGCGCGCCAGCGCGCGCAGGCTTCGTTCAGCGCCGGCTGCGCGGAGAGGGTAGTTACTTCCGCCGGCGGGGCGCTGCTGGCCGGGCGGGGTTCGCGCCGCGCGCGTCCAGCGGGCGGCGTGCCCGCAGCGCCGCCCGGCGCGCGGGGGGCCCGGGGTCCCGACGCGCGGCCGGCCGGGGGA
>CAYOHG010000519.1:0-2779 GCA_964403685.1 uncultured Planctomycetales bacterium | reverse complement strand
GTCGGGACGTGGTCGAGCCGTGTCTGCAAGCGATCGCGCGGCAGTCGTGCGATCCGGCGGCGGTCGAAGTCCTGCTGGTGTACAACGGCCCGCTCGATCCGCCGGAATGGTCGCAGGCGGAATTCCCGTTTCGCCTGGTCGTGTCGCGGCTGGAGACGGCCAACATCGCGGCGGCCAAGAACGTGGCGCTGGAGCAGTCCCGCGGCGACTGGCTGATCCTGTTGAATGACGACGTGCGGCCGGAGCCGGGCTTCGTGGCGGCGCACCTGCGCGCCCATGCCAGCCTGGAGCAGCCCGCGATGGTGCTGGGCCGCAGCGACTGGCGCCGCTATCCCGACCAGACCGTGTTCGACGAGCTGATCCAGACCACGTCGATGGTTTTCTTTTATGACCGCACGACGCCGCACCGATTCCACGGCTTTCGGCATGCGTGGAACCTAAACCTGTCGCTGGCGCGGCGTGATCTGGGCGGCGCCCGATTCGATGAGCGCCTGGGACCGTTTTTCTTCGAGGACATTGAGCTGGCCTGGCGGCTGGAGACGCGCGCTGGCCTGCGCGTGTGGTACGCGCCCGAGGCCGGAGCGCTGCATGAGCACCGCTACGACGCGGCCGGTTACTTCGAGCGTGAACGCCGGCTGGGCAGCGCAGCGCTGCGGTTGTGGCGGTGCAATCCGGAATGCTTCCGAGCGGTGTATCAGGGCGAGTCGCCCGAGACGTTGTTTGCCTACTACTCGGAATTCCTGAAACGCGAGGCGGGCGGCCTGACGCAACGGCACGCGCACTTCGAAGCGGTCGTGCGCGAGTCGGCCGCCACCCTTCCAGCGAACCCCGGGCTTCGCAGCGCCTGGCTGAACACGCTTTACGACGCCCACCTGCCGCTCAAGCGGTTCGCCTTCCGCCGTGGCTTCTGCGAGGCCTGGCAGCGGCTCGGCGGCGTGCCCTGCCCGCCAGCCACGGCGAAAACGCCCTCGCGATTCCTGTCCGACGATCTCCCAGCACCCGCTGGCGTTGCCGCCATTTGAGCGGGCTTCCGGGCGCTGCGCATTTCGCGCTATAATCCCGCGTTTCCGGTCCGCCGGCATGATGGGCCGGCACGATGTGCGGCGGCGCCGCGCGCTTCACCAACGGGAGACTCGGAATGCGTTCGTTGCGAGTGGCATGGGCCGTGGTTTCGTCGCTGGTGGTTGTTTCGCCGCTGCTGGCGACGGTCAAGGACTTCGATTTCAAGGATCCGAAGGGCGTCAATACGATGACGTTCGTGCTCGATTCCGAGCTCGAGCCGTTCGCGGGCTACGCCGCGGGGATCACCGGCACGGTCAGCTTCGATCCGGAGAAGCCCGAGGCGATCAGCGGCTCCCTGCGGGTCGAGTCGAAGTCGCTGACGATGACCAACCCGAAGATGACCGAAGTGCTGCACGGCGCGGACTGGCTCGACGTTCAGAAGCACGCCGCCATCACCTTCGAGTTCAAGAAGGTCGAGAAATTCAAGAGCGAGAACGGGCAGCTCGAGTTCGTCGCGGTCGGCCCGTTCACGTGCAAGGGCATCACCCGGGAGCTGCGCATTCCGGTGCGGGCCAGCTACCTCGCAGGCAAGCTCGGCCAGCGGCTCCGCGGCGCCAAGGGCGATCTGCTGGTGCTGCGGGCGAGCTTCAGCATCGATCGCAAGGATTTCGACATCAAGCGCGACTTCGGCCCCGAGGTCGTGGCCGAGGAGATCCAGATTCGCGCGAATATCGTCGGGTCGCGCGCCGAATAGCACCGCCCGGCTGCCGGCGTGCTGCGGACCGGGGCCACGTGCTCCGCCGTGGAAATGGGAAGTGAAGCCGCCCGGCTGACGGAGAAGAACACGGCCTCGCTGCTGCGAGACCGTATCACCTGCCCCGAAAAGCGCTTAAGAACTACGAGCGTTTGCGGCGTGTGCCGGCCGGCTTCGGCTTGCTGGCCGGTTTCAACACGGCTTCGTATGAAGCGATGAATCTCTCCACCGGCACGCGCGCCACGGCCTGGCCGATGACCTCCAGCGGCAGATCATCGAGTTTCTTGAAGCGAATGCAGGCCTTGCCCATGTCCAGCTTCTTGCCGGTCTTCGCCCAGGCCTGCCGAAACCAGGTCTGGTGGTCCGCGTCGGCGTACACGCAACTCAGGTAGAGGGACATGTGGTTTTTCTGCGATGCCAGCCCGGCGAACGGCAGCGGCTGCTTCGGATCGCAGTGATACCCAGCCGGGTACACGCTGTGCGGCACGAAGTAGCCGATCATGCCGTACTGCATGCCTTCCTTGAAGCCGGCGCCGAGGTTCTTGCGAATCACCTGGCGGACGGCCTGGATCGCGGCGCGGCGATCGGCCGGCAACTCGCCCAGGTACTCCGTCACGGTCGCGGCTTTGCTCTGCATGGTGCGCTCTCGCCGGTAGAGTCGGCGGGACGCATCCTACACGGACCGATTCGTGATGACAGCCCGCCATCGCCCGCGCCGGCAAGCGCTCGCGGCGGCCGGCTGCGGGTCGTATCGGCCTCCGCGTCAGCGCGCCAGCCGCGACGCTGTTGAACGAAACCGCCGCCAATCGATGCCGAGCCGGCGCATCCGGGAGCGCAGCGTGTGCGGATTGATGCGCAGCCGGGTCGCCGCCCCGAACGGGCCTTCGATGCGCCCGAGGCACGCCGCCAGCGCCGCCTCAATGTGCGCCCGCATGGCGTCTTCGAGTGGCTGTGGTTGCGACAGCGGACCGGCGGCCGAGGGCGGCGCCCAGGCGACCGGCGGCGGGAGCGGCGGTGCCGATG
>CAYOHG010000518.1:0-2787 GCA_964403685.1 uncultured Planctomycetales bacterium | reverse complement strand
GCCGTGCAGCACGGCGGCCGCCGGGCTGCGATGGAGATAGCGGCGCCCGTTCCGAGCCAGCCTGCGGTCGGTCAGCATCGGTATCGATGTCCGCTGATCGGTTTCACGCGGCGCGATTGGCGGCACGAGCGAATCGATCCCGTCGGAGTACAGCAGCAGCGTGTCACCGCGTTGCAGCAATACCTCGGACTCCTCGAACTCCGCGTCAGCCGAAACCCCCGCAAGCAGACCGCCGGCGGGCAACAGTTCGATGGTGCCGTCGGATCGGCGGATCAGGGGATACGGCGCGCCGCAACGGGACAAGCGAATCGTGCGTGACGGCAAGTGCAAGACCGCGTAGATCGCGGCCACGAACCCGCAATCGCTTAACTCCGCGGCACATAGGTCGCGGTTCAGCCGGCTCAGGACAGATCGTGGGCTGGCCGCGTTCTTGTCGTCCTTGCCGCCGGGTTCGAGCGCGCGTCGAATGAGTACCGTCAACAGCGCCGCGGGGATACCCGTGCCTTCCGCGTCGACCAAAGCAAGCGCGACGTGCTCGCTGCCGATGCGTCGAACGTCGAAGATATCGCCGGCGACCTCGCCCGCCGGCCGGTAGATGGCGCGAAGCGTGAAAGGCTCGATTCTCGGCAGGCGCCCCGGGAACAGCGAACGCTGGATTCGCCCAGCGCGCGCGATCTGAGGACCGATCTCGCTCGCTTCGCCAGCGCGACTCGGCCCGCGGGCGCGACGTCGGTTCAGCCGGTTTAGGCTGCGTCCGAGGTCGATCAGGGTAGTCAGTCGCGCGGCCAGCTCGTGTTCATCCGGCGCGACCGAAACTGACAGGGGCAGCTCGTCGGTGCAGGCTCCGCGCGGCTCGGTGCTGCCGGCCGCAGCGACCAGAAGCGTGGCCCGCGGACGGTCGGCGACGCGTTTCCAAAGAGCGGGCAGGCGCTGCGATTCGGTCGAGCCCGCCGGCGGCGCGACGACGACCATCGCGTCGGCGCGCGGGAGCGTGGGTTGTCGCAGCACGTCGGAAAGCTGGTCGAAGCGGGCGGACGCCACCGTGCGCCGTAGAGCCGCTTCCAGCGCCGCCGGCGGACGCTCCTCGCCCAAAATGACATGAACGTGTGCGGCGCACATGGCGACACCCCCAGCGCCGGCCAGACCAGAACGGACCGGGCGACCCAGAGCGGATATCGGCGCGCCGCGGTTGCGACTTTGCACCGCGGCCGGCGCGGCGTTCGTTCCCGAGAATTGACAGGTACGCCGGTGCAGGATACCATCCTGCACTTCGAGCTCCGCCAGCAGGATGCGCAAGCTCTTGGCGCAGCGTGAGTTGCGAAGAGAAACGGGAGCCGTCGTGGCGAAAAAGAAAGCCGCCGGCAAGTCGTCGAGTCCTTCCCGGGCGCGGCCCAGCGCATCCAGAGGCCGCGCGGCGCGCGGCGGGGGATCACCTGGACCCAAAAAGGCATCGCGCAGCACCGCCCGTTCGAGGGTCGGCGCCAAGCCGGCCGCTGCGGCGACGCGCCCGGCAAAGGCGCTGGCCGTCGGTAAGCCCGTGGCCAGCGCGCGCGTACCCGTAGGCGCGGTTTCACAGCAACCACCCCTCGCAGCTCCTGTGAAGCCGCGGTCGAGCGGCCTGAGCAAGGCCGACCTGGCCAAGTTCCGCGAGATGCTGCTGCTGAAACGCGCCGAGCTGCTGGGCGACGTGTCGCGCCTGCGCGACGAGGCCCTCAGCCAGAATCGGCAGGACGCCGCCGGCAATCTCTCCAGCATGCCGCTACACCCGGCGGACATCGGCTCGGATCACTACGAGCAGGAGTTCACCCTGGGGCTGATCGAGAGTGAACGGGCCATCCTGGGGGAGATCGACGAAGCGCTCAAGCGCATTACCGCGGGAACCTACGGGGTCTGTGCCGCTACCGGCCGGCCGATCGGCAAGACGCGGCTGCGCGCCCAACCCTGGACCAAATACTGCTACGAATACGTCCTGGAGCGTGAGAAGGGCCGCACGCGCAGGTACTGATCCTTGAACGATCCCACCGTCGAGGTTGCCAGCCCGATGCCGGCGGATGCCGCGCCCGCGAGCGTCTGCGCGGCGGCGATCGAGCGGCCGGCGGCGCACGATGTGGCGTCGATCGCCCGGTTGGCGCTGACGGCGGTCGGCGGCCTGGCGCTGGATTTGTGGGCCAAGACGCGCGCGTTTCACGAGCTGCGGCAGGGCGGCCGGGTCGTCATTGTGCCCAACCTGCTCGAGTTTCAGACGATGCTCAACCCGGGCGCGCTGTTCGGCATTGGCGGCGGACAGACGACGCTGTTTCTGGTGGCTTCGCTCTTCGCGCTGGTGCTGGTGGCCTGGATGTTTTCGCAGAGTCCGGCGCGGCGCTGGTTTCTGCACATCGCGCTGGGCGCGATCCTCGCTGGAGCGCTGGGCAACATGTATGACCGCATCACCGTGCGGCTGGCCGAACGGCCCTACTCGGTGGTGCGCAACGAGCGGATGGTGCCGATTTACATGCAGCGCGTCGGGCAGGACGAGCGCGGCACGCTGCTGCGCGAATATCCGGCGCAGCTATATGGCCAGACGCCGCCGCGCGTAAGCCGCGAGCCGGTCAACGAGGTCGGCTTCGTGCGCGACTTCATCAAGATTCCGACCCGCTGGCTCGGCGAGCGCGAAGTCTGGCCCTGGGTGTTCAATGTCGCCGACATGCTGCTGGTCGGCGGCGTGATCGTGCTGACGCTCTCGTTCTGGTTCGATCGTGGTGGAAGTCCGTCGGATCGGGCCGGCATCGCCGCGACGAGCAGCGA